>CAXHYW010000441.1:0-4195 GCA_964021475.1 uncultured Desulfobacteraceae bacterium
AATTTTCATTTGACAGGGGCGATCCTGTGGAAAGGACCGATTTAAGACAAGATAAATCAAATTGTTCTTTTGGTTTGACCCCGGCATTTTTCAAGGCTTCAATATAACCGGCACTGGTCCCGAAGACCGTGACTTTTTCCTCTTCCGCCATTTTCCACAGGGCATCGGGCCCAGGGTGAAAGGGATTGCCGTCAAAGAGGACCAGGCTGGCCCCTACACTTAAAGAACAGGTCAGCCAGTTCCACATCATCCATCCGCAGGTGGTAAAATAAAAAATGGTGTCATCTTCTGATAAATCCGTGTGGAGCACCAATTCTTTTTTCTGGTGGAGAAGAACTCCGCCCCCGCTTTGGACCATGCACTTGGGAAGGCCTGTGGTGCCGGAGGAATACATGATATACAGGGGATCATCAAAATCCATTTGTTCAAATTCGATGGTGGTGGCATTTTGATCTTTGAAATCGGCAAAGTGAACGGCATTGGGCAGAGCGGAAATGTCCGGGGTGGCCTTTGTATAGGGAATCACCACAATTTTCTCAATGGATGGCAGCTCTTCTACAATCCCTGCGATGCGCTGGATACTGTCCAAGGGTTTTCCTTTGAAAAAATAACCATCCGCTGTGAACAACACCCTGGGCCGGGTCTGGCCAAACCTATCCAATACCCCTTTAATCCCAAAATCAGGAGAGCAGGAGGACCAGATGGCCCCGATACTTGCTGCTGCCAGCATGGCAATGATGCTTTCGGGCATGTTGGGCACAAATCCCACCACCCGGTCTCCTTTTTTTATCCCCATGGCCCTTAGGGAGGCGGCTGTTTTTGCCACTTCATCGTAGAGCTGGTTATAGGTATAGGTTGTCCTGACAGAATCTTCCCCCCGGAAAATGAGGGCTGGCTTGTCATTTCTAAACTGCAACAGATTTTCGGCAAAATTGAGCTTGCTGTGGGTGAAAAATTTTGCCCCGGGCATTTTATCTTTGTCATCAATGGCCTTGGTATAGGGAACCGAAGACTTGATATCGAGAAATTTCCAGGTCAAGCTCCAAAAATCTTCCAGGTTTTCAACAGACCATTCCCAAAGATCTGGATAGTCCGTGAAGTTTTTGTTGAAGCGTTCATTTACAAGGTCCATGAAACGATACATATTGGTGCTTTTGATTCTTTGTTCAGATGGCTGCCACAATGGCTGTATCATTTGGTTTATCTCCTTATTCATACAGAACGGCAAGGATGGTGGCTTTCTCAGTTTTTGCCGTGATGTAATGGGATGTGGTGGAAAGATAATAGGCAGAATCACCTGGCTCAAGATCATAGGTTTCATTGGCAATGGTCAGGTTGGCAACCCCTTCCAAAACAAAGACAAATTCTTCTCCGTTGTGTACGGAAATTTCTTTTTCTTCATTTTTCTCCAATTGGATGATGAGGGCTTCCATGTGCCGTCCCTGGACTTCAGGGGCCAGGCTCATATAGGAATACACATTTTTTTTGTTGGTTTTAGAAGCAGATCTGGACACCTGTTTTCTGTCATTTTTCCGGGTGATGGAATAGAGCTTGCTACCCATGCCGGAAACAAGGCGTCCCACAGCAGCGTCCAGGGCCTTGGAAAGTTTCATCACCGTTCCTAACTGGGGCTTTTGGTTTCCGTTCTCAATATCTTCCAAAAGGCTGACTTCAAAGCCGGTGAGGCTGGACAGGTCTTCAAGGGAAATTCCCCTCTCTTTTCTCAGCGCCCGGATACGGGCACCCACCTCTTCCACTTCCCCGGCCTTCCCATCTTTGATATTTCCGGTGAGGTCCTCAAAATAATCTACATTGATATGGGGGATGTTCTCTTTTTTTTCCATGGCATCTCCTTTGATAGATTTTTGGCCGGATCTATATTGTATAGATCCACAGGCTGAATCTAGATTTTGGGAAAGTTTTGATCCGGTGCTTCACCCAAGCGTTCCTTGAGTTTGGCAAGCCCTGGTCTGGCATAGTGCATATGGCCGTCTTTCAGGGTGCGTCCGTTGATCATTGCCTCACTTCGAAGCCGTTTGCCCACGGTCCTTTCCAGTTGTTTGCCCAGCCACAGGATACGGTCAATATCATACCCATGTTCTATACCCATTTCATCAATTTGTACAAGGGTATCTTCCAGGCAGACCAAGCCTACATAGCGTTCATCATCATAATAATACTCCCCGGTTCCCTTGATGGGTCGGTCATCCATGAAGTTGGCCGGCTGTCCGCCTAACCCCCCAAGGGTGGCTTCAAAGTGACAGATGCCTGCCTGGAGGGCGGCCAGGATGGAAGCCGATGCCACCCGTTTGGTCTCATGGAAGTGGGCAATATGGAGGCTTGTATCCGGGATCTCATCTAAGATCATGGAAAAGTACCGAAAAACATCCGGGGCAGACGCGGACCCGTCATGGTCGGCATGTTCGATGTCGGTGGCCCCAATGGACAGCCAGTGTTTGGTGAATTCCACGGCATCTTTCATGTCCGTGGCCCCGCCAATGGGACTGCCCCAGATGGTGGAGACGGTGCCGCACATTTGAAGACCCGCTGCCCTGGTTTTTTCAATGCACCGGGCGGCTTCTGCCCAATAATCAGGCAGACTGGTGCCGGAATTGGCAAAATGATGTTGCTCCTCCGTGGAGACCATCATCAATAATCGGTCGGGACCTACTCCGCAGTTTTTAAGCTCAATGGCCCGGTCCACGGCGGATTCTCTTATGGTGATGGCCGTGAGAACCACATCTTTCATGTCAATGCCTTTTTTGGCGGCACGCGAGTTAAAATTATCTGATCTTAAATGGGCCAGCAACTCTTCTGCGTCTGCAAATTGTGGCATGAGCCGGGGATTGCCAAGATTTGTCACCTCAATGTTTCTACATCCGGCAAATATCAGTTCTTCAAGATAGGTGATTTTTGCCTGGGTGGAAATAAATTTTTCCAAATGCTGAAACCCGTCCCTTACCGTGATATCTCCCACCGTGACCTTCCGGGGCATTTTGGGGAAAATTTTCCAATAGTCATATTCTGTCATATTTATCTCCTTAAATATTTGTAATATCGGGTTTAATCTTTGGTGCTATTTTCTTTGGTTAAAATCTAAAATTTCCAAAGGTGGGCTCTCCTATGGACTTTATCAAACTGACCTCAAAGGCCATGCCCAGCCAGTCCCTGATTTCCGAGAATTTAAGGACCCGGTCATTGAACAATCTGGATGCACAGAAAAAGGGATGGGCCTCTCCATCATATTTATCAATCATTTTCTGCTGGAAGGCTGTAATTTCTTCCGGACTCATGGGATTTCCCTTGGCATTGCGTTTGGCCTGTTCAATGTGGAGCAGAACGCCTCCGGCGCTTTTTCCGCTCATGACTCCGGTTCTGGCCCTCATGGTGGAAAAAAGGAAATGGGGTTTATAGGCCCTGCCGCACATGCCATAGTTGGCCGCGCCATTGTCGGGACCGATAACCAATTGAATCTTTGGCACCTGGGCGCAGGCAACCGCTCTGACCATGTCTGCTCCGAATTTTCCAATGCCGGCATGCTCGGAATCGGACCCGATCATGTATCCAGGAGAGCTCTGGATAAAGAGCAGCGGAATTTTTTCATAGGAGCATCTGACCACCCATTCGGCCACTTTTTTGGCGGCTTCATGGAAAATGATGCCAGCGCCGTTGGAGCAGATTACGCCCACGGGAAGTCCCTTTATCCTGATTTTGCCCGTGAGGATATTGGTTCCCCTGCCCGGGGCAAAGTTTTTCTTGGTTTCTATAAACTCGGACCCATCGGCAATGGACTGGATGACCTTGTATCCGTTGATTCCCTTGTGGGGGGAGGTGGGCATAACCTCATAGAGGGATTCCTTGGATTCGGGTTCCTGAACCGGATATCGATGGAGATTCAGCGTCTGGGGGCGTGTCAGGGAGAGTAGTTCCCTGACACGATTGATGGCCTGGGTCTGGTCGGAGCAAAGATGATCTGCCCCGCCGGAAACTTGTGTGTGTACTTTGGCGCCTCCCAGGGCTTCGGCTGTGATCTCTTCCCCGGTGGCCATTTTTACCAAAGGCGGTCCGCCTAAAAAGGAAAAGGATTGCTTGTCAATCATAATGGATTCACAGGCCATGAAAACAATATAGGCACCACCGGCTGTGTTGCCGCCGGTGCTAAGGGTTACCTGGCGAAGCCCTTTGGCCGACATCT
>CAXHYW010000442.1:0-4184 GCA_964021475.1 uncultured Desulfobacteraceae bacterium
GTTTGAGCTGGTTGATAATGGCACCGCCTGATTTTTCACGCCAGCGCCAGACCTCTTTTATGAATTCTTCCCGGCCCAGCTGATCCCGGGTTTTGCCCCGGGCTGCAAGATCTCTTTCAACCACATTCTGGGTGGCAATACCGGCATGATCGGTTCCCGGCATCCAAAGGACATTATACCCCAAAAGCCGCCGATAGCGGCACATGATATCCTGGATCACATTGTTCAGGGCATGCCCCATGTGCAGAACGCCCGTAACATTGGGCGGTGGTATAACAATTGAAAAGGATGGTTTATCACTGATGTCTTCTGCCTTGAAAAATCCGTTATCAAGCCAGTAGGTATACCATTTTTCTTCAATGCCTTTTGGCTCATATCCTTTATTCAGAGAATCCGAACCCATAATTTTACTCCTCAAACCCATATTAATGAAAAAAGGGGACTCTGCGATGAATCCCCAAACCCTATATTAAATATATTCTTGTGTGAACTTTAGGAAATAACCATCTCGTCAAGGTCGGCCTGCAGACGTTTTCGAATGTTTGCAATCTCCCGTTCAAGCACCTTTTCCATAACTTCACCAAGATTTTGTTCAATGATCGCTGAAAATTTCTTTTCGATCACCCGTTCAAGGGCAGCTTCCACCTGCTCCTGGGTGATGGTGGATTCAATGGAAGAGGAACTATCCGGGACTAGGATTGCGGCTCCAGATCCTTCAGAATCAGATCCTTTGGAATCAGACACTTTGGAATCAAAGGAAACATCACGATCTTCAAGCAAAATAATATCGTCTGTGGCAGCTTGCCCGTCATCTAAATCCAGTTCCAGGCCGAGGTCGGTTTCTTCAATTTCCGGTACTTGCATTTCCTCTGGCTGGGAATGGATATCGGTGAGTTCAATCAGGTCCTGGACAGACCCATCGGAAAGATCCTCTTCAACCAATTGTGTCAGTTCGATAATCCCATCATCTTGTTCTGTGTTATCAACCATAAATCCCCCGACGCTTATCCATTATAACCCTCCCCATGTTTATCCTCACACGGCGCTAAAAAACTATCAAAGAGTTCCGAAAGTGTCAACAAATTAAAACCCAAATCATAGGCTCCCCCAAGAACCACCTAAAAACACCACCGTAATATTCCATAATGATTACCCCAATTAACACAGATATGGGGGATATTTATTGTAATTTTCCATGGAACCCCGTATTTAATCAAACAAGTCAACTTTACTTTCAAGGAAAATGATTATGACAGCGCCAATCATACCATATGCCAAACAATGGGTAACAAAGGAAGATATCCATACCGTTTGTGAAATCCTTGCATCGGATTTTCTCACCACAGGGCCTGTCATTGAACGGTTTGAAAACAAATTATGTGAACTGACCCGGGCCAAACACGCAGTCGTGTGTTCAAATGGAACCGCCGCACTTCACCTGGCCTGCATGGCATTGGACATCGGCAAGAATGACCTTGGCGTTACCTCGCCCAACTCTTTCCTGGCATCTGCCAATTGTATTGAATTTTGCTCAGGCCAAACTGATTTTATTGATATTGATGAAGACACGCTGTGCATGTCACCGGAAAGCCTTGAAACCTATTGCCGAGAACAAGCAGTTCCCCGGGTGGTCATCCCGGTGGATTTTGCAGGCATTGCCGCCGATCTTCCCCGGATCAAAGCCCTTTCCCAAAAATTTGGTTTTGCCATTATAGAAGACGCTGCCCATGCCATTGGTTCCACCTATACCGTTGAAGAAAACCGTTTTGCCTGCGGGTCCTGCACCCATTCCGACATGGCAATTTTTTCCTTCCACCCGGCCAAAACCATCACGACAGGTGAAGGCGGGGCTATACTGACAAACAACGATAAAATTGCCCACAAGCTCAGAACCCTGAGAACCCATGGGATGATCCGATACCAAAACCAGGGACAAAATCAGGATATACGCTGTGATGATCCCTGGTATTATGAGATGGAAACTATAGGCCACAACTATCGAATCACGGATTTCCAATGTGCATTGGGACTGTCCCAACTGGATCGGCTACCCCGAGTCAAAGAACGCAGAAACCAGATTGTCGCCCTGTATAATCAGGCATTCCAGGAAAACCCCCATTTGCATATCCCTCCCAAGGCGCTGTCAAGAGAAGCCTGCGCCCATCTTTATCCCATTCAGTTGATAAAAGGGGAAGAGGCAAGGCGTTCAATGTATCACGCATTGAAAGATCGAAATATCCACTGCCAAATCCATTACATTCCCATTTATTGGCAGCCCTATTACGCCAACAAATATGGATATGCCAAGGGGAAATGTCCTAGTGCTGAAACCTATTATTCAAGGACACTAAGCCTGCCTTTGTACCCCGCTATGACGCAACGCCAGGTTCAAACTGTCATTGACGCTGTCCTAGCAAATCTTTAATCACCACTTGCCTTTCATTTTTTTTAAAAAGGCATTTATACCAAAGGCTCAAATATCCGATCATGCAAAAATTTTTAATATCTGAAGAATCCGTTGACTTAAAAACCATCGTCATAACAGACCAGGATGCCAAACATATTTACAAAGTTCTCCGTCTCAAGTCCGGCGACCAAATCCCCCTGACCAATGGAAAGGGTTTGGACTATGAAGGAATGATCCTGTCCGCAACATCAGATACCATCCAGGTCCGCCTGACACAATCTCGCCCCTCCACAACTGAGTCCCCCCTTCGCCTCACTGTCTGCTGCGGTATGCTCAAGGACAAAAAAATGGACATGGTGATCAAACACTTAACCCAACTTGGCATTGTTGAATGGATCCCTTTTTTTTGTGATCGCTCCATTCCAACCCCTGATTCGAAACGACTTTTAAACAGAACCCAACGCTGGGAAACCATTATCAAAGAATCCGTTAAACAATGCCAACGAAGCTGCCTTGTCTCCATTATAGGCCCCAAACCCTTCATGGAGGTTCTTGACCTGTCTGACAATTTCCACCAAAAGATAGCCTTCTGGGAAAAATCAAGTCTTCCCCTCACCCAACTTAGCCCAACGCCTTCAGACAACAAGGCCATCATCCTTATCGGGCCGGAAGGGGGATTCACCAACACAGAAATAAGCCTTGCGCAAGAAAAAGGATTTAAGGCATATACCCTGGGCCCCAGAATCCTGAGAGCAGAAACCGCGGCTATTTGTGCCACTACTCTAATCCAACATCATTTAGGAGATATTTGAAAAATTTAGCCGATAACAAACTTTCCCCTTGACTTAATTTTTTAAACGGCATATAAAGCGCCTGTTGTTTGAGCCCAGGTAGCTCAGTCGGTAGAGCAGGGGACTGAAAATCCCCGTGTCGGCAGTTCAATTCTGTCCCTGGGCACCACAATAGAATAAGGCTTTCAGCGTTTTGCGCTTAAAGCCTTTTTTTTTGGGGTTTTTCGATCCTAACCGGTAAGTAGCGCTCTGGATGACAACCCCTTGTTGACAAAAACCATTTCCTTATCTTAATATACGGTACAAAACACTCCATCTATTATCTATTTTTTTCAACGGAGGAAATATGTACAATCGAAAATCACACGCTAATTTCATTTTAATAATTGCCGCTCTTTTATTCACCGTTGTCTTTGTGGGTTGCCAGGGAGAACAGGGGAAAGCTGATTCTCACTTCAAAGAGGGTAAAACATACTTTTCCACCGGACAATACCAAAAGGCACAAATCGAATTTCTCAATGCCACCCAGATGGCCCCGGACAATCCGGATGCCTGGTTCTACCTGGGAGAAACCATGACCCAGTTAGGCAACGCCATGGAGGCCTTCCAGGCCTATTCCCGGGCAGAAACACTGGAACCTGCTAATCCGGACTTTCTCCTGAAAACAGCTGTTTTTCTCATGCTATCGGATCAAATGGTGTCGGCGGAAAAAAAGGTTGAAAAAATCCTGACTATTGAGCCGGAAAACACAGAAGCATTGTTCCTCAAAGCCCGGATACTAACCCAAAAAGGGGAACTGGCCCAGGCGCAAACCCTTTTTAAAAAAGTCATATCCCTGGCACCAGACCACATCAACGCCCTTGAAAAACTGGCGGCCCTTAAAACACGCCAGAAAGATTTCACCGGAGCAGAACAACGCCTGCTCAGAGCGGTTGCCATTGATGAGGCAGCCATTGCACCCCGGATGATTTTAGCCGGTTTCTATT
>CAXHYW010000443.1:0-4175 GCA_964021475.1 uncultured Desulfobacteraceae bacterium
TGAAATATTTGATGGAAGTATCTTTTTTGGCAAGATCTCTGTAGTAATAGGCTGATGCCAGGGTGCCAGTATCTGCGTCATAGTAAATGGAATGACGTTTATCAATGGCAGTTTCGTCCTGGTCATCATCCCGGGCGCTTAATGCACCGCCGCAAACTTGACACTTGTCTCCATTGGGTTTGATCGCGTCAATAAAGATATTGTTGGGATGGTTATTGTTGTCTGCACATAGTCTGCGGCCCATGATTCTGTTCTTGGCAATCTCCCGGTCAAGAAGAATCTCGATGACAAAGCTCAGTTTTATACCGGCTTCTTCAAGGGATGCATGAAGTTTTTCAGCCTGGACTTTGTTCCGGGGAAAACCGTCTAAAAGCCATCCGTTCTTGCAATCATCTTTTTTGAGCCGGTCAAGAATCATGGGAATGGTAATTTCATCGGGAACCAGGTCGCCTTTATCAATATATTCTTTGGCTTTCATACCCAGTTCTGTTCCGCCCTTGATATTCTCACGGAAAATACCGCCGGATTCGATGTGGGCAATATTGTATTTATCTTTAAGCAGGGTGCCCTGGGTGCCTTTACCGCTTCCGTTTGGTCCGAAAAAAAGAATGTTCATTTTGACTCCTTATATGTGTTAAAAATAATGATTCGTCTGCACAAGTTTTCTACATATAAGAGTCGTTTTTGTTTGTCAAGGTTAAGCAGAGCACGTGAAGAAAATGGTATTATTAAATAAAGGTTATGGTCAGAAAATAATTTTAGATTTGTTCTTGAATGTGGGGGCGGATATTGTTATTACTAATACGTAAAATTATCCAAGGGAATTTCACTTTTTAATATTAAGCCGTAAGGGGGAAGTATGACGGAATTGATTGATGTCAGGGCGAGGGAAATAATTGATTCCAGAGGGAATCCAACGGTTGAAGTGGATGTGACCTTGGCCTGTGGTGCACAGGGGAGGGCTGCTGTCCCTTCTGGGGCCTCTACTGGTACCCGGGAAGCCTTGGAGCTTCGGGATAATGCGGACAATCGGTTCATGGGCAAGGGGGTTCTCAATGCCGTTGCCAATGTGAACGAGGTGATTGCCCCGGAAATCATTGGGTATGATGCCATGGATCAGGCCGGGCTTGACCGGACCATGCTGGACATTGACGGGACTGAAAATAAGTCCCGCCTGGGGGCAAATGCTATTTTGGGCGTTTCCATGGCCGCAGCAAGGGCTGCTGCTATTGCCTGTGATATTCCGTTGTACCAGCACATTGGCGGTATAAATGCACGGGTGCTTCCCATACCCATGATGAACATTATTAATGGGGGTGCCCATGCTCCCAATAATTTGGATATTCAAGAATTCATGATCCTTCCCTTTGGTGCGGCTTCCATAAGCGAGGCCATTCGGATGGGAGCAGAAACCTTTCATAATTTGGCAAAAATTCTCAAAGGAGAGGGGCTTAGTACTGCCGTTGGGGATGAAGGCGGGTTTGCCCCGAACCTGAAATCCAATGAAGAGGCTCTGGAGTATATCATCCATGCCATTGAGGCTGCCGGTTACAGGCCGGGTAAAGATATTGGTATTGCCCTTGATGCGGCGGCTTCCGAATTTTATCGAGATGGTAAATATCACTTCCAGTCAGAGGGCAAAGACCTGTCCGCAGTAGATATGATAGACTATTACGAAAGTCTTATCGAAAAATATCCGCTGTATTCCATTGAAGACGGCCTTGCAGAAAGCGACTGGGAAAGCTGGGAACTCATGACACAGCGGCTGGGACATTCCACCCAGATTGTAGGGGATGATATTTTTGTGACCAACCCGGATATCTTTAAGGAAGGGATTGAAAGGGGTATTGGCAACTCAATTCTTATCAAGCTGAACCAGATCGGTACATTAACTGAAACCCTTGATACCATTCAGATGGCAAAGGATTCCGGATATACCACGGTGGTTTCCCACAGGTCCGGGGAAACCGAGGACTCTTTTATTGCAGATCTGGCAGTGGGGGTGAATGCTGGTCAGATTAAGACAGGATCCATGTCAAGAAGTGATCGGGTGGCAAAATATAATCAGCTGATCCGGATCGAGGAGCGGCTGGGAGATGGTGCCTATTTTCCCGAAGCCCTTTTTTTATAGCTTTTTAGTTGTATGAATTTTGAAATAAATGAATAAAAAAATATCATTTTTTATAGTTGCAGGGTTTTTGATCCTGTTGTCAGGTTTAGGTGAGGCCTTTGTTCCACAAACGCCTCACCTTTTACATTTGATGATAAAAAAGATTAAGCACCCTTATGGGCTTGAGATTTATCAGACCCGGAATGTCATGGTTTTAGCGAAGGGTGTTGAACCAGAGACAAAAATAGAGAGAAAGACGGTTGATCTGGATGAAAAACTGGTTTATGTTTTTCCGGATAAATTTCGTTCTGAAATTGTGTCTGAAGGTGTTTCGAGGTTTTATGTGGTGTCGGGTTCACAATTTTTAAAGGTGGAAGATGGGGAGCTTGTTGCCTTAAAAAAATCACCCGTTGACTTTTATACAGATCCGCTTCTTCACAGAAATTATGAATCTCTTATCCAGCAATTAGGTCTTGCCGGTGTGAACACAGATAAGGTAAGCTTCCAACGGTTTGATAACAAGATTTGTTATCTCATCGGGCAGCCCCCCTTAAATCAAACAGAATCAAGTGGGCTTTGGATTGAAAAGACAAGTTTATTTCCGATTCGGTATGTGATTATAAAAAACGGATGGACGGTTGTCTTCCATTATGATAACTGGCAGAAGGTCAGTAAAACTTGGTATCCTATGCAGACGACTATCTATGTGGACGGTCAGTTGTTTGCCAAGATTGATGTACGGCAGATTGAGCTTGTTTCCCAAGTTTCCCAGGCCTTGTTTGACGTGACCGGTATCCATAGGCGATATCCTGTTCCTGGTTCTTTGAGGGAAGGCGAACCTGGATCTGGCCAAAAGATTGATGACCTTGAAAAGCAAATTGAAATATTTAAAAATTTATATGAATAATTTAAACAAGTGAGGGATTAATGGCTGAAAATACCAAATATATTTTTGTTACGGGTGGCGTATTATCATCTTTGGGAAAAGGGCTTGCATCTGCTGCCATTGGTATGCTTCTAGAGAGCCGGGGGCTGACCGTAACCATACAAAAGCTGGACCCTTACATTAATGTCGATCCCGGAACAATGAATCCCTTTCAACACGGAGAGGTGTTTGTAACCGATGACGGGGCAGAAACAGACCTTGATTTGGGTCATTATGAGCGTTTTACCAATGCCAAACTGGGTAAAAATAATAATTTTACCACGGGTAAAATTTATGATCAGGTGATCACCAAAGAGCGCAAGGGAGAATATCTTGGTGGAACTGTCCAGGTAATTCCCCATATCACCGATGAGATTAAAAAAAGCATTATGCTGGTTTCAGATAATACCGATGTGGTGATTGTTGAAATCGGCGGAACCATCGGCGATATAGAATCCTTGCCCTTTCTTGAAGCCATCCGGCAGTTTAAAACCGATGCCGGTTCATCCAATGTCATTTATATCCATTTGACCCTGGTCCCCTATATCAAGACCGCCTGTGAAGTGAAAACAAAACCCACCCAGCACAGTGTAAAAGAGTTGCGCAGTATTGGGATTCAACCGGATATTTTGTTGTGTCGGACGGAAAGCTATCTGTCCCAGGAAATCAAAAATAAGATTTCTTTATTCTGTAGTGTAGATCCGGATGCGGTTTTTACCGCAAAGGATGTGGACTGCATTTATGAAGTTCCTCTGGTTTACAACAAAGAAGGTCTTGGGGACAAAATATTAAAGAAATTGAATATCTGGGCAAGAGCCCCCCGCCTGGATGACTGGCGGGAGATGGTGGAAAAATATAAAAATCCGCGGTTTTCCGTCAACATTGCCATTGTGGGAAAATATGTTGATCTCACCGAAAGTTATAAAAGCTTGAATGAGGCACTTGCCCATGGCGGTATTTCAAATGATGCCCGGGTGAATCTTCATTATGTTGACTCCACTACCCTTACGGAAGAAAACCTGGCCCAGATGTTATCGAAATGCGACGGTATTTTGGTTCCCGGCGGATTCGGATCCCGGGGGATCGAGGGTAAGATTTTAGCTGCTAAATATGCCAGGGTTAATAAAGTGCCCTATTTTG
>CAXHYW010000444.1:0-4173 GCA_964021475.1 uncultured Desulfobacteraceae bacterium
CATAAATATATTTTTAAGGAATTGGTATCCCCTTTTATTACCAGCCTTTTTTTTCTGACATTTGTATTTTTAATGACCCGGATATCTGAAATCGCCAATATGGTGGTCAATTACAATGTGCCGATTTCATCTATTTTTGTCATGATCCTTTTCACACTGCCACGATTTTTAGAGTTCTCCATCCCTTTGTCCGTCACCATTTCCATTTTGCTCACCTTTTTGCGCATGTCCGAAGAAAACGAAATCCTTGCGTTAAAAGCCGGCGGGATGACCCTGTACAAGCTGCTGCCCCCGGTGCTTATTTTCTGCCTGATCGGAACCCTTTTAAGTTTGTGGATAACGGTATTTGCCATGCCCTGGGCAAGACTTTCCTTCCGGTTAAAAAGCATTGAATTTGCCCAGTCCAGTATGGATATGGCCATCCAGGAACGCCAGTTTAATTCCCAGATTGATGGATTAATGATCTATGTTTCCCATGTGGATATAAATACCGGCACCCTGTCAGATGTGTTCATTGAAGACAGGCGGGAAAAAGGACTCACCGGCATTTATACGGCCCCATCCGGCAAACTCATCGGATCCGACGGTGGCAAAGTATATACCCTAAGACTTTACAACGGGATGATCAATCAGGTTAACCTTGAGAAAAATTCGGTAAACCATATCAATTTCGGGCAGTACGACCTAGTCGTTGATATAGCCGCATTGAACAAACCGTCTGCAAAAAAGGACAAAGAGCTGGATGAAAGAGATCTGTTGGACCTGATCCAGCATATCCGCAAAGGGATTAAGGATAATACCATTTTAAACAAGGCCCTGATGGAGTTGCACGAAAAATTTTCAGTACCCTTCGCCTGTTTATTCCTTGGTATTCTTGCCTTCTCACTGGGCATCCAGTCAAATGTTCAGAGAAGATCTTCAGGCGTTGGATTGGGAATATTTTTTTTCCTGGTCTACTATATTCTCCTGGCTGCAGGATGGTCCATCGGGGAAACAGGAGCTTGCCCGCCAATCCTTAGCATGTGGTTTCCCAACATTGTGATCGGTATTTCAGGGGGATTTCTTCTCACACATAAAGCCCGGGAGAAACCCGTCAACCTGCCAAAATTTGTGGGTCGATTCCTGACCGCCCTGAAACAATTCATTCTCCAAAAAGATAAGGGATAGACCTTTTTCAAGAGTTAGGCAACTGCCTAAGAAGGGAAAAAACCTTCTGGGGGTGTTTCAACCCTTTCAAAACCACCGGCCCCAGATCATAGACCGGCCACAGCCCCTGGATCATCGCGCAGGTTTCTTCACCGATCAAAATATCCCCGCCCTTGGCATAGTCGGACAGCCGGGCGGCAATATTGGTAACCGATCCGCTGGCTGTATAAGTCATCCGGGTATCCAAAGAACCTTTAAACCGTGTCATTCCCACAAGGGCTGATCCTGAATTGATACCGATATTCACATCAATGGGGCCAATCGTTGAATCCATCTCTTTTGCCAGCGCCTGATTAATGCTCCGATTCCGTTCGGCAATCTCAAATGCCGCCTTAACCGAATTTATGGCATTGGTTCGGGCATCATGGTCTTTAAAAATAATCATGAGGGCGTCCCCGGCGGTTTCATTGATATCCCCGTGGGAACGGTGAATGGGATCCACAAAACTGGAGAACATACGTTCAATAATACCGTTGACTTCAACCTCGGGCCGGCTGATGGAAAGACTAGTATATCCCTCCAGATCAAGAAAAAGGACAGAGATATCCTTTCTTTCCTTTTCCCGGGTCAAAAGATCCGGGTTTTTATGGACCATGTGGCGAACCGATTCCGGAACAAAGGGGGACAGGTTGGTCAGCATCCGGCTGATGCGTATTTTCTCCTGGGTCATCTCCCAATGACGCTTGGCATTTAATATAATGGTCCCCAAAACGTCGGCAAAGTCCCTTATCAGAAAAAAATCTTTCCGTGTATGACGTGTCAAAGGCTGGATGACCACACTGATAGCGGCAAGCACCTTTTCCTCCACAAACACAGGCATGGCGTATTCCGGCCCCACGGTGACAAGGGAATTATCCATCCGTCTGATCGGTTCGCTCTGGGAAACCACGACAGCTTTTTTATTTTCAATGGCTTTTTTTACGGCAGGCCTGTCCCGCTTACAGGACTGACAATCCACAGGTCGTTCATACAAGGCACATTGCAAGGGACTTGTATATTTCTTGGCATCGGGGTCCAGCAAAAGAATACAAACTTCCATGGCCGTGGGGACAAGGGTTCGAAGTGCATCCCTGGCCGCTTCAATAATCTCATTTACCTCCATCAAGGGGGCAATCTTTCTCAGGAGCTGCTGTTGAGCTTCAAACCGTTCTTTATAGTATCTATCCATGAATTCACATCCTTAATTTAGGATCAAATAATTTACCCATATCTTAAATTAAGATTATCATAATTTTCAAATTTTGTAGATGCTAAAAAAATCCATGATAAAAAACCTGGGAATAGTGCTTGGGACGGGCAGATGCCCAGGGGTTGTGAGCCTTTTTCACTGGCGATTTAAAGCGCTTTTACCCTTGACATAAAATTTAAGGAAGTTTATATCCTTGCTAACGATTATAGATGTAATTGACCGATAAATATTATAGCTGAGAAAAATGGATATAAAACAGACGCTTAAAAAAAATAAGGGCCTTCTATTACAAGAATGGTTCAAGGCCACCATTAATACCTACCCCAAAGACAGCGCCAGAATACTAGGAAAAGATGCCAATCGATTTGACAACCCCGTGGGGGCAGTCACCCGGGAAAGCCTTGGGGATGTTCTTGATCTGATCTCGGCTGAGTATACAGAAACAACCCTTGAAAAGGCCCTTGATCCCGTCATTCGCATCAGGGCAGTCCAGGCATTTGATGCCTCGGATGCGGTCAGTTTTATATTCGCTCTCAAAAAAATTGGTGAAAAATTTCTGGAGGAATCGCAGTTAAGACAATTTGACCACATGGTGGATCATATTGCCCTGGCAGGATTCAATAAGTTCATGAAATGTAAAGAAGAAATATTCCTTTTAAAGTCCACTGAAAGCAAAAGACGCATTCACAGGGCCTTTGAAAGGGCAGGTTTAGTAGCAGAGCTCACGGAAGAAGATCTCCTTGGCTCTAAAAAATTTTAACAAGTATGACAAAATTTAGGTTTGTCATACAAAAATAACGAGGTGGTTATAAGATGAATCAAAAGTACTTGATCCCCCTTACAACTGTTTTTCTGCTTTTCCTAGTGGCCTACACAGGGGTTGAAGGAGCAGGGCTACAGTGGTTCTTTGGGATAGTATTTCCCTACCTAGCGGTTATTGCCTTTCTGGTTGGCTTTGTTGTCAAAGTCATGGGATGGGCATCTTCTGCGGTTCCGTTCAGGATTCCCACAACCTGCGGCCAACAGAAATCCTTACCCTGGGTAAAACAGAACTGCATTGACAACCCCAGTACGGCCTCCGGTGTTTTTGTGCGGATGGTGCTTGAAATTTTTCTTTTCAGGTCTCTGTTTCGAAACACAAAGGCAGCATTTAACCGGAACGTATCCAACAAACTTTCCTATTCATGGGAAATTTTTCTATGGCTGGGAGCCCTTGCCTTCCATTATTCTTTTCTGGTCGTTGTGCTCAGGCATTTCAGGTTTTTTACATCTCCTGTTCCCTCCTGCCTCACCTTTCTGGAATACTTTGACGGCATTGTTCAACTGGGCCTGCCCGGCATTTTTCTGTCCGGTGTGGTACTGCTGGCCGCCACCCTGTTTTTGCTGGGCAGAAGAATATTTGATACCAAGGTTACCTATATTTCCCAGGCAGCCGATTATTTTCCCTTGTTCCTGATCATCGGCATTGCCGCCACCGGTATTGCCATGCGGTATTTCACCAAGGTGGATATCATTGGTATCAAAACCCTGACCATGGGTCTTGCAACCTTTGCACCGGTCATCCCAGAAGGGGTGGGCGGTCTTTTTTATGCCCATGTATTTATGGTTTGTGTTCTTTTCGCATATTTCCCGGCAAGCAAGCTCATGCACGCGGGCGGCATATTCTTAAGCCCCACCCGAAACATGGCCAATAACACCCGGGCCAAGAGACATGTGAACCCCTGGAATTATGATGTGGATACCCATACCTATGCACAGTATGAAGATCACTTCAGAGA
>CAXHYW010000445.1:0-4151 GCA_964021475.1 uncultured Desulfobacteraceae bacterium
AGGGTCATGCCGCTTTTGAAAAATGTCTGAACAAGATCCACATGCCCCATAAAATCCACCGTGGAAAGAATCAGGGCAGCAGCGGCAAAGACAATGGCATACCCTGCCATGAACACCAGTGTCGAAAGCCATCGCCGGGTTTTGCCCGGTGCCTGGAGGAATACAACACCTAAGCCCCCGCCGCTTTTAAGGGCAAAAGCGGCAGAGGACAGCAACAGACCCAATATTAATGATTTGAGTTCCATTGTAAGTTAGTAATCATACCGCATGCCGACATAGAAATTTCTGCCGGGCATGGGGTAGCCTTTTACATAGGCATAATCCTTATCAAAGAGATTGTTGATACCGGTGTCCAGGGTCAGACCACCCCTGTTTTCAGTTGAAAACAAAACCTTGGACAGGGTGAAGTCGGCAACGGTAAAGTCGGTGGCTTTTATGTCCTGGTAGGGCCATCCGCTCTCATAATCTGTGATGGTTTTTTCCCCGTAATAGGCAAAATTCAATCGAGCGGTAAACCCATTAAAGTCAGAAAAGGATATGCCATAGGATGCCGTAAGATCAGAGGTTTCCAATAGATCGTTGCCCGTGGTCTTGTCTTCATAATCGGTCAGATAGGTGAATCCCACAAAGGGTCTTATTTCAATCTCCCATCCAAAATATTGGCCGATATCAAAACCGATATTTCCTTCAAAGCCTGAGATTTTTGCTTCACCCAGATTATCCCAGGAATTGTCACCATTGGCACGGGTTACCGATTCAATCTTATCCTTAAAATCCGTGGAAAAATAAGTCAGGGCACCGGCAAGGGACTGATAGAAAAAATCAACTCCCCCTTCATAGGTGTTGCTTGTCTCAGGGGATAAATCGGGGTTCCCCACATAGGTTCTGCCACCGGAGGTATAGTCTGCAGCCATATGGTCGGCACTGGGCATCACAAAGGCCTGGGAATATCCTAGTCGAAGTTTTAAATAATCGGTCACCAAAAAAGAGAGGCCCACATTGGGGGTCAAATTGGTATCCTCGGCTGTTTTTCCCGCCGGATTTATCATTTCAACCTCATAGCGGTCATAGCGCAATCCGGCAGACAGAGTGAGGCGCTCATCTAAAAGCCCGACCTTGCCCAGAAGAAAGCCTGCCAGGTTCTCATAGGAGGACTTTTGGGGATTAAAAAAGGACTCGATGTTATAATCCGCCCAATCAAAGCCACCGGTGATTCTGGCAATGCCCAATCGGGTCGTAAGCTGGACCTGGGCGCCCTGGCTATCGGTTTCCTGTTCAGAAGGGATCCCATTGTCCCATCCATCCGGATTGCTGGCCGTGGGATCTGCCCACCTGTCTTTGTCTTTGCCCTTAAAATACCGTGCAGACCATAGGAAACGCTCATCACCTGTCCGGCCGTCCAGGATTAGGTCAAAGGATTTATTGGATTTGTCGGTATAATCGTCCAGGTCATTGAGACTCAAATAATTGGGGGAACCGGCTTTATCGACCTCAAATCCGTTATAAATAAATCCGATACGATTATGGGGTAAAAAAGTATAGCCAAGATTCAGGCTCAGGTTTTCCCGTTTGTCCACACCGGTGTTAAGATATTTTCGGCCGTCGGCCGTGGTATAATCGCCCTCTGATCCGGTTGTAACCGTGCCGGAAAAGTCAATCCCCTTGGCCTCGCCAGCGAGACCGGCGCTGAACTCTTTAGCATCAAAACTGCCCAGATAGCCTTCGCCAAAGGCCTTGAGCTTGCCCTTCCCCTGGCGAGTGATCACATTAACCACCCCGCCCACGGCGGCAGACCCGTACTGAACAGAGGCAGGTCCCCGGATGATTTCAATTCGTTCAACATTTTTGGTCATGATTTTAGCCACATTTCCGGTGCCGGCCCTACGGCCATTGAGCAGGATCAATACGTGGCCTTTCAGGTCATTCCCATGGGAATCGGTTCTAAACCCCCGGATACCGATTGTGGTAAGATTGCCCGGATATTTTTTAATGGCACCGATCCCTTTCTGGGCCAGAAGATCTCCCAGATCAGACGCCGAGGACTGACGGATCTCCTGTTCATCAATAACAGTGACATTTGCGGCAATAAGTTTTTTGGATTCGGCGACTCTTCCCGCCGTTACCACCATTTCATCCAGTGTGTTTTGGGTCTGCTGCCCAGAGGCTCCCCGGGCGTTCCCCGGACAGGGCAGCATGAATACCACCACGATAAAGGCTGTAACTAAAGCTGTAGATAGGGTTTTAATCATTTTTTTCTCCCTTTTGGAAAATACTTTTTCTGCCGGGGAGTTGTAAAAAAAAACCCCGGACCATTAATACTAATGATCTGGGATTCCCTGATTTTTCCACAGATTGGCTTTGTCTTTCCCTTGTCCACGGGGATTAACAATCGGTAAACTTATCCAGGCAGGTCTTCTGACTATCGGGTCATCCTAATTACTGCGTCTTCCCGGCTTGCACAGCCAGTGACGTTGGTGCAGTGTTCGTCTCCGATTACAGCGGCGGGCCCGTCCCTGATTCTCACAGGTGTTCCCTATTAAGCCTTTTACGGCGCCTGAATATTATTTCTTATTCAAGATTGTTGAGCAAATGTCAAGTAGTTTTTCAAATTTAAAACCAGCAAATCTAAATAACCTGACTTGCCATCAACCCCCTCCCGAGCAGCGGATGGGAATTAAAGAAAATCGCTATCAAAATTTCAATTGCATTTTCTAGGGGGAAATGATTATCCTCACCGCAGCTTATTTTATTCTATGCTTTATGAGCAAAAACTCACAGGGAAGGAAAAAAATGGATAGTCAGGAAACCGTTGAGAAGAAAAATGATATGATAGAATCAAAAATAGATTTTAATGGTGAACTCTCCAATGAATATGATGACCTTTCAGAGAAAATAATACCTGGATATCATTCCCTTTATGAATTAGCGCACCACCTGCTACGTGATAAATTGGATAAAGCGGCAAGGATATTAGTGGCAGGTGCCGGAACAGGAAAAGAGATCATTGACTGTTTACAGAATAATCCCCATTGGTATATTATCGGTTTTGATCCGGCAGAACCGATGCTTTCAATCGCCCGGAAAAAAGTGGCGGCAGCTTCTCTGGAAAATAGAGTTTCCCTTGTCCATGGTCTAGTTACAGATGTCGCAGAAAATCAGTTTGACGCCGCTACCTCTATTCTGGTTATGCACTTTCTTCCAGATGATGGGACAAAGCGCAATTTTTTAAAAGACATTGCTGATAGATTAAAACCCGGTGCTCTTATCGTGCTTGTTGACATTGAAGGAACGATTGGTTCAGATGAATATAATACCCTCAGTTCTGCTTGGAAAAATCAGCAGATATTTAAAAGAGGGAAAGACGATAATGTTAGAGAAGAATTTGAAATGCGGGAGAAAGAGGTTCATTTCATACCCCAAAAGCGCATCGAATCTCTTTTGGAAGAAGCGGGTTTTACCAAAATTCATAAGTTTTTTAAAGCCTATCTTTTTGGTGGTTATGTGGCCGAAAAAAAATAATCATCATTTATAGAACCGAAATTTCAATCAAGGAATTGGTATGAGCCCCTTTGGTCTGATCAAAAATTTTCCTATCCGGTACAAGCTGCTGTTTATCTATTCCTTTTGTTTTCTGGTGATCATCAGCCTGTCCTCCCTGATCATCTATTTTATTGTCAAACAGAATGTGGAAAAGAATATTGAGAGCGAATTGAAAAATTCCACATCGGCCATCCTTAATACGGTCAAGACAGCGGTGTCTGTTTCCATTAAAAACCGGCTCCGGGGAGTGGCGGAAAAAAATTATGATATTATCCAGCACCTCTATGACCGGCAACAGGCAGGGGAAATCAGCCTGGAAGAAGCAAAGGAACGAGCGGTGGATATCATCCTCTGTCAGAAAATCGGCATTACCGGATATATCTGTATTCTGGACGGGAAAGGCCGAGTGCTTAAACACCCCAAAAAACCCCTGGAAGGACTGGACATTTCTGATCATCAGTTTGTCCAGGAAATGATCGCCATGAAAAACGGGTATATTGAATATTCCTGGAAAAACCCGGAAGATGCCATGGCCCAGCCCAAGGCGTTGTATATTAACTATTTTGAACCCTGGGACTGGATGATCACGGTTTCCTCCTATCGAAAAGAAT
>CAXHYW010000446.1:0-4149 GCA_964021475.1 uncultured Desulfobacteraceae bacterium
CGAAGGGCATGGGGGATACTGGAATCAAAATAAATGCTGTCGCCTTTTTCCAGATGGTGAAGCTGTTCAGCACTTTTAAATTCAACAATTCCGTCCAGTATAAAATGAAATTCCTCTCCCTTATGGTCATTGAACAAAAGATCGTTCTCTTCCCTGGGCTCTATTTCCACCACAAAGGGTTCCATCTGTTTTCCCACCATGGGATAGGCCAAGGATTCCCACCGGTATCCAACCCGGGACTCATTCTTGTGATGAAACAACTTATTAACGCTGTATCGTTCATCTTTCTTAACCACCACTATCCGATCTTCCATATTCTGATCCCGGAAAAAATGGGATATCTTCACCCCCAGCGCAGTGGAAATTTTGATCAGGGTCGCTATGGGCGGAGCGGCAATATTGTTTTCTATCTGGGAAAGCAAGGGTTTTGACAGGCCGGTGAGATTAGAAACTTCCTGAAGGGTCAGGGCCCTTTGCTTCCGAAGGTTTCTGATTTTATTGCCCAGGTTCAGGGCAGCGACCTCTTCCTTTACGTTATTTTTATGCTTTGGCGACATTTTTTTTAAGTTCCTCCTGTTCCTCATTATTTTTTTTAAACATATTGAAAAAAATAGAAAAAAGTTTAACATGACCAAACTTCTATATCAAGAGAGAAGCGATTTGGCTTGTCTTATTAAAATAATAAAATATCCTCTATTTTATTTTCCAATCAAAAATACAATTAAAGTGTGCTAAAGGTATAAAAAAGAAAAATGACCCATCACGCAAATAAGGGAGTTGTCATGACGATTTTTGAAGGAACCATTCTTACCTGTGACGAAAACGACACTGTCTGCCAATATCTTGTGGAAGAAAAGGGGAAAATAGCCTTTACGGGAAATGAACTTCCGGATCGCTATTTACGGGAAAACATCATTCAGTTAGGGAACAAGGCACTCATTCCTTCTTTTGCCGATTCCCACCTCCACTTTTCGTCCTATTCCCTGATATCATCCACCCTGGACGTAAGAGAGGCAAGCGATTTTGCCTCTTTATCAGATATTGTTTCCTCCTATGTTCAAAAAGCAAACCCCAAAGTGGTTCTCGGGTTCGGTATCTCTGCCCACTCACTTGTTGAACAGCGGATGATTACAAGAGGTGAGCTGGATAAAATTGAAAAAAGGCCGGTGATGCTCATAAAATATGATGGCCACGCCTCTGTCATCAATACCACTATGAAGGAAATGTTGCCGGCCAAGATCAAAAAATTAAGGGGATATAACGGGGACACAGGACAGCTTTTCCAGGAGGCTTTTTTCGCCGCCACAGATTATATCACCTCAAAGGTCTCTGTGATCGCATTGATAAAGCACATGCTTTTGGCCGTGGACACCATGGCATCCAAGGGAATTTCCATGGTTCACCCGGCCGAGGGGGTGGGATTTTTGCTGGACCTGGACGTGGACCTTGTCCGCCTTCTTGCCCGGGGGCTTTCCAATCCTTTCCAGTTCAGGGTATTTTTCCAGACCATGGATACCAAAAAAGTATTAAAGCGGAAGCTTCCCCGAATTGGGGGGTGTTTTGCCACTGCCCTGGACGGGTGTTTCGGCTCCTGCGATGCCGCCCTTTCACACCCCTATGAAACGGATTCCCAGAACAAGGGCATTCTTTTTTACACGGACCACCAGGTGGATGCGTTTGTACAAAATGCCCATGACAAGGGGTTGCAGGTCCAGCTCCACGCCATTGGGGATGCCGCCGTTGACCAGGCCGTCCAGGCCTTTGACCGGGCTTTAAAAAACAATTTCAGGAAAGATCACCGCCACAGTATTATCCATGCCTCCCTCATGGGACAAAAGAGCCTTGAGTTGTGTGCTACTCACAAAATCGGTATTGCGGCCCAGCCCGCCCTGCTTAATTTAGATCTGGAACCCTATGAATATCTTGAAAAAATTCTGGGGCCCAGGGTGAATGAGATCTCCCCCTTCAGAACCATGCTGGACATGGGCATCCATGTGTCCGGAGGATCTGATGCACCGGTAACACTGCCGGACCCCGCCTTTGGTATGTATTGCGCCTGTAACCACTATGAAACTTCTCAATCTGTTTCCATCAAGGAAGCGTTAAAAATGTTTACCCGGGAAACCGCCTGGGCCTCCTTTGACGACACGGACAGGGGAAGCCTTGAACCAGGAAAGATTGCCGATATGGTCATCCTGGACCAAAACCCGCTTTCCATGGATAAACAAGATCTTTTCCGCCTCAAAACAGAAACCCTGTATGTGGGGGGGAAAAAATATGAACCCGGTCAGGGATTAACAAAACTTCTATGGAATGCCATTTTCCCAGGACAAAAATAGTGACCATAAGAATAAAAATAGGGTTTGTTTTTCTAGTATTTTTCTTTTTTCTTTCGCCCACCTTAGTCTGGTCCGGTCAGAACACGTCTTCTTTGAGGGTGGGGGTATTTCAAAATCCCCCCTTAAGCTACATGGATGATAAGGGAGATGCCACGGGTATTTATCCTGATTTGGTAAGACAAATCGCAAACAAAGAAAACTGGACACCTGTCTTCGTATTGGATTCATGGTCTGGCTGCCTTTCCCGCCTTGAAAAGGGAGATCTTGATCTGATGATCAGTATCGTTTTTTCCGAGGA
The DNA here is from genome assembly GCA_964021475.1 of uncultured Desulfobacteraceae bacterium. Classification (GTDB taxonomy): domain Bacteria; phylum Desulfobacterota; class Desulfobacteria; order Desulfobacterales; family Desulfobacteraceae; genus NBML01. Next base: position 2,638 of record CAXHYW010000446.1, read on the forward strand.
AAGGGAAAAACTCTATGATTTTACACAAATACCTGTGGTCACAACCTGGGCCCAGGTCTATGCAGGAAAAAATACCATTTTTTCGAGTATCCTGGATCTGGAAGGAAAAAAAATTGCCTTCATGGGAAATGATATCAACGCTCAACATTTTGAAACCCTGACAAAAAAATTTTACATCAAAACCAATACCGTTAAAGTCGATTCCTATGAAGCAGTCTGTGACCTGATTCAATCCGGGCAGGTGGACGCGGGTATTATTAACAATATCAGTGGATCTTTTCTCCAGCGCCGATTTAATATCCATCCCACCCCCATCATATTCAACCCGATTTCCGGTTTTTTTGCCCTTCCCAAGGGAAAAAACGGGGAAAAACGGCTGGCCATTGACAAAATTTTGTCTGAATGGAAAAAAGACCCGACCTCTGTATACTATAGCATCCTTAATAAGTGGTATGGAAATATCGAAGATAAACACCCAATTCCCTTTAAATATATTATCATAATCCTCTTTTTTGTTATCGGGATTTGCCTGTTCCTGGTTTTCTGGATGTATATTCTCAAACACCAGGTCCTGGCGCGGACCAAAGAATTATGGGTCAGTGAGGAAAAATACCAGTCCATGATGGAATCCATGACAGATGCCGTCTATATCTGCTCCCCAAATTTCCGTGTGGAATATATGAACAAGGCCATGATCAAACGGATAGGACGGAATGCCTCAGGAGAAGCCTGTTTCAAGGCCCTGCACAACCTGGAAAAAAAATGTGACTGGTGTGTACATGACCAGATCCAGGTGGGTAAAAATATTAAGACCGAGATTTTAAGTCCCCTGGACAATCTTACCTACCACGTATCTCAGTCGCCAATTCAAAACCCGGACAACTCGCTGTCCAAAATGACCATTTACAGGGATATAACCGATTATAAAAAAATGGAAACCCAGTTGCGGCAATCCCGGAAAATGGAAGCCATTGGTACCCTTGCCGGGGGCATTGCCCATGATTTTAATAATATTCTCTTTCCCATTATGGGGTATGCGGAATTGATGATGGATGATCTGAAAGGAGATAGCGAATTGCGCACGGGGCTTGAAAAAATTTTATCCGGCGCCAGACGGGCCAGCGATCTGGTTCAACAGATTCTGACCTTTTCACGCCAGGACAAAATGGAGGTCACGCTCTTTAAAGCCCAGCCCGTGATCAAGGAAGCCTTGAAGCTGCTCCGCGCCAGTATCCCCACAACCATTGAGATTAAACAGCAAATTGACAGGGACTGCGGTATTCTTAAGATGGACCCCACCCAGGTTCATCAGATTGTCATGAACCTTATCACCAATGCCTATCATGCCATGGAAGAAAAAGGGGGACAAATTTTTATCCGCTACACATCGTTAAAAATTGATACCAAGACCTCCTTAAAACTTACACCCGGCGATTATGCCTGTCTGGTTGTTGAGGATACCGGAATCGGGATGGAACAACCCCTGATTGATAAAATTTTTGATCCTTTTTT
>CAXHYW010000447.1:0-4146 GCA_964021475.1 uncultured Desulfobacteraceae bacterium
TTCGTCAAAAAATTGCAGAGATCAATCACAGTTTTTCAGAAGGCATCACCGGGGTCAAAATCATCCAGACCACCTCCACCAAGGGTCGGTTTATGGAACGATTTAAACAGCTCAACCAGGAGCATTTTACCGCGGCTATGTATCAAATTAAGATCTTTGCCATGTTCATGCCCTTTATCGGATTCTTAAGCGTTATCAGTGTTGCCGTCATCCTCTGGTCAGGCAGCTTCGCCGTCATGAACCATACCCTGACCCTGGGGGAACTTGTGGCCTTTTTGAGCTATATTAAGCTCTTTTTCAGGCCATTAAGGGACCTGTCGGAAAAATTCAATCTACTCCAGAATGCCCTGGCCTCGGCCGAACGGATCATCCTTGTCCTGCAACAGCCCAAGGCCCGGAAACGGACCACCCGCACCCGCAGCCCCCTTAAAAACATAGAAAACCTAGAATTTGAAAATATTAATTTTTCCTATACCCCCCATGAGCCGGTGCTCAAACAAATTAATTTTTCCCTTGAAAAGGGGAAATCCATTGGCATTGTCGGACAAACAGGCTCTGGTAAAAGCTCCATCATCAATCTTTTGACCGGATTCTACCGGCCCGATTCGGGAAGGATTCTGATTAACGGAGTTGCCCACAACTCAATGAACATCGAGGATATCAGGAGTCGAACTGCCCTTGTGATGCAGGATCCTGTCCTTTTTTCCGGAACGGTCCGGGAAAACATCACCCCCCAGGGAGATTTCAAAACCGATGCCCTTCTTGGGACAGCCCTGAAAAATGCCAATTGCCACTTTTTATTTGAAAAATTTGACGGGCTTGACACCCCCATCAGGGAAGGAGGCCGCCCCCTTTCCTCCGGGGAGAAACAATTGGTCTGCATTGCCAGGGCCTTTGCCTTTGACCCGGACCTGATCATCTTTGACGAAGCCACCTCCTACATGGATTCACAATCAGAGCAAAAAGTCCACGATGCCATGAAAAAGCTGATGAGGGGCAGGCTGTCCATCATCATTGCCCATAGGCTGTCCACCGTGCGGGAATGTGACCGGATTTTGCTGCTCAAAAAAGGCCATATCCTGGAGCAGGGTTCCCACAGGGAACTTATCTTACTTAAAGGAGAATACCACCACCTGCTGGAAAAAGAGAAAATCTGATTCCCATAATAACACCTTGGGTTTTGCGAAAAACCTTCGCTGCACAATTTTATTTGTTTTGCCCCGCCATTTGTAGTAAGTTAGGGCATATCCAATTAAAGAGAACATCAATGGACACAGGTTCCATAACATAAAAACCCACGATAACTTTTTAAAAATCATCTTCAAAAATTACCACCCCCCCCCTTTGATCAGTACCCCCCCTCCGGGAGAAAAGGAGTATATAATATTGAAACAGATAAACTCGAGGAACCGATTCATCCTATATATCACCACTGGTGTTTTGGCCCTGTTTATTCTGGCTCCCTCCTTTGCCGATCAATCAAAATTACCTGTTCCCCGCCCGGGGGGAGAACTTGTGGCCAGCCTATATGCAACCCCTCCCCACCTGAACCCGGCCATTCAGTCGGGACTTGCAACAGCCTTCCCCGGTGCCCAGATATTTGCAGGACTTCTTCGGTTTGATGCCCAATGGAATCCCCATCCCTACCTGGCCCAAAATTGGAAAATATCCAAAGACGGATTATCTGTCACCCTGAACCTGGTCAAACATGCAGTTTTCCATGATGGCATCCCCATTACCTCCGAGGATGTGGCATTTTCCATCATGACGGTCAAGGCGCTGCATCCCTTCAAATCCATGATGGCTCCGGTGACACGGGTGGACACCCCCAATCCCCACACCGTCATCATTCGGTTGGACAAACCACACCCCGCAATTTTGCTGGCCATGTCACCGGCCCTTCTGCCCATTCTTCCCAAACATATATACAAACAGGTGGAAAATGTACGCAATCACCCCGCCAATATGCACCCCATCGGGTCCGGCCCCTTCAAGCTTGCAACCTTTGTCCCGGGAAAAGAGATCCTTCTCACAAAAAACAAGAATTTTTTTATCAAGGGACGTCCCTATCTGGATCAGATCAGAATTAAGATTATCCGCAATACCCTGGAAGAAAGCTTGAGCATGGAAATCGGTGATACCCATATGATGGTGAGCTTCCAGGATTTAAATGAATTAAATCATTTGCGAAGCCTGGATCATCTTATCGTGGTGAAAGACGCCTTCAAAGGGGTCGGTCCCATTTTTTGGCTGGCATTTAATCTTCAACGAAAACCCTTCAACGATATCCGGGTTCGCAAGGCAATTGCCTATGCCATTGATAGAAAATTCATTGTGGAAACCATGTTTAAAGGGGAAACCGTGGTGGAGACCGGGCCGATTTCATCCAACAATCCCTTTTATTCATCCCGGGTGAATCTGTACGACCAGGACATCCCAAAAGCCAACCGCCTGTTGGACGAAGCAGGATACCCCCGGGATGAAACGGGAAAGCGGTTTTCCTTTCAGATGACCTACCTGCCCGAAAGAGCCGGTTACAACCGAAAACTCACCGAATACCTGCGTCTACTTCTGATGCGAAACCTGGGAGTTGAAACCATTATCGTCCACCATGAACGGCTGAACGACTGGATTCAGAAAGTGGCCAACTGGGAATTTGATATCACCATTGATGATGTCTACAACTGGGGGGACCCCATGATCGGGGTTCACCGGACCTATTTGAGCTCCAATATCCGCAAGGGGGTTATATGGTCCAATACCCAGGGGTATAAAAATCCGTTAATGGATGCCCTGATGAAAGAAGCCGGCTCAACCCTGGACCCTGAAAAGCGATATGAATTGTATGAACGGTTTCAACAAACCATCATGGATGATCTGCCGGTGTATCCGATTTTTCAACCATTTTTTGCCCTGGCCCATGATAAAAACCTGGGCGGTGTCAACCTAGGTATCTGGGGGACCATGACCCCACTTGATACCGTCTATTGGAAACAAACGACCCCATGAACCTCTTTGGCAAGCCTATTTTTCCGGGAATTTCCCTTAAAGTGTCTCTGGGGCTTGGGGTAATCGTCCTGGTCGCCTTTGTTTCCAATGGCGTGACCAAGCACTATTTTGACAAATCCGCTGTCCTGTTTCATACCATTTCCACCCAGCAGATTCCTTTGCTGATTGCGGCGTCAAAACTGGCCAAAGAAGTCGAAGGACTGATTTCCGAGGGATCTGCACTGGTGCTCACCGAAAACCCCCTCATCCTTGAATCGCTTTCACAAAACATCACCCTGGAATTTCATAAAATCCAGGCCCTCATCCTAGTGCTGAAATCGGCAAATCATCCCGGAACCCAGAATCTCTGCGTTAGGATTCAACTCATTTTTGATAATTTCAAAGCACTGGTAAGCCTGATCGAAAAGAACATTGAAGTTTCCCATCGAATGGTTCAATTGTCACTTCATCTGCGGCAGACATCGGAATCTCTCACCATGGAAAGGGAGACGGACCCGGATGCAGCCTCCCGCTACATCCGGGACTTGTTAATTCTCATTTTCAGCCGGTTACGGGATCTGTCCAATATTTCAGACAGCCAGCGGCTCGAAGAATCCCAAAATCAAATTTTTGAATTACAAAAAAGAATTGATACGGCCCGGAACCCAGACCCCTCAGTTTATAGGCTTCATTTTGAAACCCTGGAACACCATGGCCAAGGGGAAAAGGGACTGTTGCACCTGGCAAAAATCCATTTGCAGCAAAAAATTCTCATCCAGGACAGGCTGACACAAATTACATTTTTATCCGGTGAACTGGTCAAACAAACAGAGCGAGTCTTTTCCGAAGTTTCGGCATCCATCCAGGAACAAAATAGACAGGTAACAAAAGAGATAGACCTCATCGGAAAACTCTTTTGGCTGATTCCGATTGTGATCCTCTTCAGTGCTGTTTTTATTTTATGGTTCATCCGCCAATCGGTCATCGGTCGTATCCTGTCCCTTGAACAGAGCATGAAAGCCCAGGTAAATGGTGCCCCCCATCCGATTCCCGTTGAAGGAAAGGATGAAATTGCGAGCATGGCCCAATCGGTCTCCTATTTTGTGCCTGACCGGGAACATCTAAAACCCTATTGTGGCAAGGGTTTTAGATGCTTTT
>CAXHYW010000448.1:0-4143 GCA_964021475.1 uncultured Desulfobacteraceae bacterium
TGGCATCTTTTGTCCGAAAAGAAAAAAACCGGGATTACGTGGCGGGTTTTGACACCCCATCAAAATTAGATTCATCTGCTGGCCGTTTTTTTTCTTGCGATTCGGTCGGGCATTTGGGATTTACCGGCACCTCTTTTTGGTTGGATCCAAATTCAGGGTTGATCGTCATTTTATTAACGAACCGGGTTCATCCCTCCCGGGCCAATCAGAAAATCAAACTCTTTCGCCCGAAGCTCCATGACCTGGTTTCCATGACATTTGGTTGATTTATTATGTTGTTTCAAAATTTTTAGTCTTGTAAAAAACGGTCATTTTTGTTAGCAAATACCTTTCAAAGTGATATCTGCAAAATTGTGTTAATATACGTTAGTTGTGTTAACTATAAAAAATATTTTTTTTAAAGAGGTGAAATGAACTTTATAATTGATTCTATGCTGGGCGCTTTTTCAAATGACCTTGCCATTGATCTTGGAACTGCGAACACACTTGTTTATGTAAAAGGAAAAGGAATCGTGTTGAGCGAGCCTTCTGTTGTTGCAGTCAGAACTGACGGGCGTTCAAAAAACAAGGTGTTGGCTGTTGGAGTGGAAGCCAAGCGGATGCTTGGCAGAACGCCGGGCAATATTGTGGCCATCCGTCCCATGAGAGACGGCGTGATTGCAGATTTTGAAGTCACGGAAGCCATGTTAAAGCATTTTATCCGCAAGGTTCATAATAATCGAAGAACCCTGGTGCGCCCGAGAATTATTATTGCGGTACCATCCGGGATTACCCAGGTAGAAAAGCGGGCCGTTCGGGAATCTGCAGAATCTGCAGGCGCCAGGGAAGTCTTCCTTATTGAGGAGCCCATGGCAGCCGCCATTGGTGCCGGGTTGCCCATCACCGAACCTACTTGTAATATGGTGGTGGACATTGGCGGCGGAACCACGGAAGTGGCGGTTATTTCCCTTGCCGGTATCGTTTATACACAATCGCTCCGGGTTGCCGGAGATAAAATGGATGCCTCCATAAGTCAGCATATCAAACGAAAATATAACCTGCTTATTGGTGAACGGACAGCAGAAATTATCAAAACAACCATTGGGAACGCTTACCCGGACCCTGAAAATATTGAGACCATTGAGGTTAAGGGAAGGGATCTTGTCTCCGGTATTCCCAAAATTCTGGCCATTGATTCCGAAGAAGTGAGGGTTGCCATTTCAGAACAGATTGATGCCATTGTTGAAACTGTTCGTATTGCCCTGGAACAGACTCCTCCTGAATTGGCTGCTGATATTGTGGATTCGGGTATTGTCCTGACCGGGGGCGGTGCGCTCCTGAAAAATCTTGATAAATTGCTCAAGGAAAAGACCGGACTTCCCATAGTGGTAACCGATGATCCCTTATCAACAGTTGCATTGGGGTGTGGTAAAGTCCTTGATAATATAGATATTTTAAGAGAAGTGGTCATAAACTAATTTAATGTTTTCACGGAAAATGTTTATTTTCATTGGGGTGGCATTGTTTATTGCAGTCAATTTTACTGTGATCACATTGACCAGTCGCCAATCCCTTCCGGTCAGCAGTATTGAGAGACTTGCTATTTCCTTAACCTCTCCCTTTCAACTGATGGTGAGCAAAACGATCGGTTTTACGGAATCCATCTGGAGAACCTATTTTATGGCGGTTTTGGCGGTTAAGGAAAATATCGAACTCAAGGCCCGGCTGTCCCAAGCCATGGAAATCCAAAATCGATACGAGGAGTTGGAACAGGAAAATTCACGTTTGAAAAAATTTGTGGATTTTACAAGCTCTGTTCCGGATACCTACGTGGCCGCCCAGGTAATTGCAAGGGATCCGTCTCCCTTTTTCAAAAGCATTATCATCGACAAAGGAGATGCGGACGGCGTTATCAAAGGGTTTCCAGTACTGGTGTCTGAAGGGATTGTGGGGCAAATCATTAACGTATCTGCAAATTCTTCCAGGGTCCTGCTGATCACGGATCGCAATTCTGCTGTGGATGCCCTGGTTCAAAATACCCGGGTCAGAGGAATGGTCAAGGGAAATAATCTGGATAAATGTACCTTTGTTTATGCCTTGAGAAAAGATGAAATAAAGGCAGGGGAGATGATTGTGTCATCGGGGCTTGATCAGGTATTTCCCAAGGGATTGAAAATTGGCAGGATTCTGGATGTTAAAACGACACATTCCCAGTTGTTTCAGGATATTACCATTGAGACCAGTGTTGACTTTGATAAGCTTGAAGACGTGCTTGTATTTATAAATGATAAATAATTTTTCAAGAATTCTCACATGAACATTCTATTTTTTGTCATTCTTACTATCTCTCTGATTATTCTACAATCCGTGATTTTTCCTTCTTTTTTCTGGTTCGCCCAGTGTTTTGATCTGATGATCATGAATATCATTTTTTTAAGTCTGGTTTATTCCCATTATTCCGTAATCCTGACGATTATTCTTATTGGCGCCTTGATGGACAGCATCTCCGGAGTGGCATTTTCTCATCATATTTTTTCATATCTGTGGATTTATCTGATCGTCCAATTGTTTAAACAATTTGTCTTTCAGCGCAGTGTTATTTTTATCCTGATTATCAGCCTGGCATCTGTTCTCGTCCAGCAGGGATTGATCCTGTTTTCCGTATTTATTGAACAGGGCAGAAATGCTATTGGCCTCAAGGATTTTACATCGATGGCCTGGCAGCTAATTTGGGGAGGGGTGTTCATCCCACCCGGTGTCTGGGTGATAAATCAACTTTACCGGAACTGGATATATCTTATAAAAATGTTGGGAAAACAATTTACCCATAGGTTTAGGGGTTGATGTGAGTAACTTAAATAAAAATGCGGATCGGGAGTGGATAAAGCAGCGACTTATGGGGGCAAGCCTCTGTATCCTGATGGTTTTTGCCATGTTGTTTTTAAGGCTGGTCTATCTTCAAGTGATTAAAGGGGAAGAATACCGTCGCCTTTCCGAAACCAATTGTGTCCGGCTTAAAAGCATCAAGTCTTCCCGTGGGCTCATCTATGACAGAAATCACACCCTATTAGTGGAAAATCGTCCTGCCTTTGACTTGAATATTGTTTTGGAAGATGCCCATTCGGTCAAGGAGACCATAGGAAAGCTTGCCGACTTGATCGATGTCCCCTATGAAGAGTTAATGGAGAGTATCACAAAGGCAGGAGACGCTGCTTTTTATAAGCCATTGACATTGAAACGGGATATTTCAAGGGACCTTTTGGCCATTGTGGAGGCCCATAAATTTGATTTGCCGGGAATTCATATTGATATAGAACCCACCCGGAACTATATCAATGAAAAGACGGCGTCCCACCTTCTAGGATATCTGGGGCAGATTAATCGTAAGGAACTTAAAAGCGGTCGGTATCCCAATGTAAGGTCTGGTGATTCCATCGGGCGTTACGGAATTGAAAAAAGTTTTGAATCTTTCTTACAGGGGACAAGAGGGGGGCGTCAGATAGAGGTGGACGTTAACGGGAGGGTGATCAAGGTGTTGAAAACTGTTGAGCCTATTTCTGGAAATGATCTACACTTGACCATTGATCTTGAACTGCAACAAACAGCAGAAAGGTTGCTTGGGGAAAATGATGGTGCCGTGGTGGCTATTGATCCATCCAACGGTGATGTTTTGGTTATGGCAAGTGCCCCTGGTTTTGATCAGAATGATTTTATTGGTGGGATATCCACTAAGAAATGGCAGGACTTGATGTCCAATCCTGGCAGGCCCATGAATAACAAAGCGATTCAGGCCGAGTATCCCCCGGCCTCCACTTATAAAATCATCACTGCCCTTGCCGCCTTGGAAGAAAAGGTGATTGACCGGAACACTACCTCTTTTTGCCAGGGGTACTATAAATTTGGAAATCGTAGATATCATTGCTGGAATCGGCACGGACACGGGGAAATAAATGTGGTGGATTCCATTGCACAGTCCTGTGATGTGTTTTTCTACCAGGCAGGAGAAAAAACAGGCGTGGATGCTCTTGCCCAATATGCAAAGGGATCTGGGCTTGGCAGGTCTACGGGAATTAAGCTGGACCATGAAAGAGTGGGATTGATTCCAACATCAGCCTGGAAAAAAAAACGGTTTAAAGAACCCTGGCAGGCTGGTGAAACGCTTTC
>CAXHYW010000449.1:0-4143 GCA_964021475.1 uncultured Desulfobacteraceae bacterium
TGGAGGAACCGTATCGAGCATTGCTTTTCCTTTCTCCGTAAATGTTATATTGGTTTTTCGTTTGTCATCCATGCTTTTTATTCGTGTAATATAGTCCCTTTTTTCAAGTCATTTTGTAATATCAGTAACTGTTGCCTGGCTCAAACTGACGTTTTTTGAAAGTTGTGTCACAGAAATTTTATTTTGAGTGGATATTGACTGTAGGATAATAAGTTGGGGCTCTGTCAATCCAAATTTTTTTTTCCAGGTTGATTGAATGTCGGTCTATGGCTTGAATAATTAATTCATAGAACACTATGCTTTTTAAGTGTTGAAAAATCATGCTTTCTAAGCTGATATCAATATAAATAGGAGGTTATGGAAACAGCTCATTTGACAAATTAATTAGTATCCGATACATTCGCCATAAAAAATCAATTAATTATTATCTGAGGGAGCAAGCCAGACTTATCTATGAAAAATGTTTTAAATTTAATTCTCAAGCGTTGGGGTGCAAGTCTGATCACCATATTTTTTATATCGGTTATTATCTTTGTCGGTGTTGAGTTGTTGCCGGGGGATGTGGCCGAAACTGTTCTGGGCCAATCCGCCACACCAGAAACAGTGGCAGCATTTAGAAAAGAGCTCAAATTAGATTTGCCGCCGCACATCCGATATGGTGTATGGCTTAACGATTTTGTCCATGGTGATTTTGGTAATTCACTGGCCAATGGCAGGCCTGTTTCCGAGTTAATCGGCTGGCGACTTTCCAACACGTTGTTTCTGGCCTTAACAACCGCAATGATAGCGATCCCCTTGGCAATTATTTTAGGCATGCTTGCGGCATTTTATCGAAATACCTTTTTTGACAAATTGATCTCGATCACAACCCTTTCTTTTATTTCTTTTCCGGAATTTTTTATAGCCTATATCCTGATCAGTTTTTTGTCTGTTAAGTTTAATCTTTTTCCAAGCCTGGCTATCATTGATAAAAATATGGGGTTTGGCGCTAAACTATATGCAATCTTACTGCCTTCCCTGACACTCACCTGTGTAGTGACGGCACACATGATGCGGCAGACAAGGGCTGCCATTATTAATGTGCTGGCCAGTGCATATATTGAAATGGCCCAGATAAAAGGGATAAAACGATTAAGAATCATTTACCATCATGCTTTTCCCAATTCCTTGTCCCCGGTGATCAATGTAGTTGCTGTGAACCTGGCATATCTTGTTGTGGGCGTTGTTATTGTTGAAGTGGTGTTTGTATATCCGGGACTGGGGCAGCTGTTGGTTGATTCAGTGGCCAAGAGGGATTTGCCTGTGGTCCAGGCATCTGGATTACTTTTTTCAATTGCGTATATTTTTCTAAATCTTGCGGCTGATATCCTGTCCATGCTTTCCAACCCGAAACTTAGACAATCTAAAATTTAAAAAGGGGGAGTGATACGATGCTAAAATTATTACGACAATCCCCTCTTTCAGCCCGAATTGGTATGGGCATTGTTCTATTAAATTGTCTGGTGGCTATTTTTGCACCCTTGATCGCCCCCTATGGAGAAACCAGTGTGGTCGGGGATGTGTGGGAAGTTTCTTCTGCGAAGTTCTATCTTGGGACGGATCATATCGGAAGAGATCTTTTTACCCGGATGGTCTTTGGTGCAAGGAATACAATCGCCCTTGCATTTGTCACCACCATTTTATCATTTTTCCTTGGATCATGTTTAGGCTTTATTGCTGCTGTTAAAGGTGGCTGGACGGATCAACTGTTAAGCCGGATCGTTGATGTTTTCATGGCATTTCCCACCCTTATTTTTGCGTTGATGATTTTATCCGTGCTGGGATCATCCATCCCAACCTTGATTTTTACCATCGCTATCTTAGATTCCACACGGGTTTATAGATTATCCAGGGCTGTTGCCATGGATATTGAAGTGATGGAATTTGTGGAAGCAGCCCGACTAAGAGGAGAGGGGCTTTGGTGGATCATACGACAGGAAATTTTGCCCAATGCCATGCCGCCGCTCATTGCGGAATTCGGCCTGAGGTTCTGTTTTGTATTCCTCTTTATTGCCTCTTTAAGTTTCCTGGGGCTCGGCTTGCAGCCGCCGTTGGCTGACTGGGGCGGAATGGTCCGGGAAAATGCCGGTGCCATTACATTCGGCATATATATCCCTCTAATCCCGGCCGGCGGTATTGCACTATTAACCGTGGGGATCAATTTAATTGTTGACTGGTTTCTACATTTATCCAGTGGGCTTGAATAAAAAATGAAAACCTAGAAGGAAAATAATATGAACAATCTGCTTGAGATAAAAAATTTGAATATCGAAGCCTTTTACCAGGACCGATGGCAGCCCATTGTCCGTGACATCAGTCTTAATTTAAAAAGAGGAGAAGTTCTTGGACTTATCGGTGAATCCGGTGCCGGCAAATCCACCATCGGTCTGGCTGCCATGGGGTACACACGCCAGGGATGCAGACTTGCATCAGGATCTATAAATCTTGATGGGATGGAATTGTTTGATGCGTGTGATGAGGATTTGCGACTGGTCAGGGGATCAAAGATTGCTTATGTTGCCCAGAGTGCGGCTGCCTCCTTTAACCCCTCCCATCGTGTGATAAAGCAGTATGCAGAAGCGCCTGTCCACCACGGGATAATGAGCTACGAGAAAGCTGAAAAAGAAGCGATTGAGATTTATCGGCGTCTGTTTTTACCCGCACCTGAAAAAATCGGATACCGATACCCCCATGAACTTTCGGGGGGTCAGCTCCAGAGAACCATGGTGGCCATGGCCATGTCCTGCAAACCAGATATCATTGTGTTTGATGAACCGACCACAGCGCTTGATGTGACCACCCAGATTGAAGTTCTGGCGGCGGTCAAGGAAATCACGGAAAAGATGAACAAGGCCGCTCTGTATATTACCCACGATCTGGCTGTTGTGGCCCAGGTTGCCCATAGGATTATGGTATTAAGAAATGGCCGGCTGGTTGAAGAGGGGGAGACCCGTGAATTGATTAAAAACCCTAAAAGAAAGTACACCCGTGAGCTGTTAAATGTCAGAACATTAAGGGAAGAAAAAAGTATTACAGATAAGATGAAAGTAATACTTAAGATCAAGGATGTGGCAGCATCCTACACTGGACAGGATAATGTACTTGAAGATATTAATCTCATCGTCAGAAAAGGCAGAACGGTTGCCCTGGTGGGTGAATCCGGCAGTGGAAAAAGCACTTTGGCAAAAGTGATTACAGGCCTTCTTCCCGCCAACAACGGCAGTATAACCTTTTTTGAAAAAGAATTGCCAAAGGCTTTGAAAAGACGAGAAAAAGAAGATTTGCGAAGAATGCAGATGATTTATCAGATGCCCGACACTGCATTAAATCCTAAACATACTGTCAGAAAGGTCATTGGCAGGCCCCTTCAATTTTACTTTGGGATAAAGGGTAAAAAAGCGGAAGAGCGAATCAAGGATCTGCTAAGGGACATCGAACTTGATCCGGATATTTATATTGACCGGTTGACCACAGAGCTATCAGGCGGGGAAAAACAGCGGATCTGTATTGCCCGGGCTCTGGCAGCGGAACCTGATCTGATCATCTGCGATGAAATCACCTCGGCTTTGGATCAACTGGTGGCAGAAGGCATACTCAATCTGTTACAGGATCTGCAAAATAAAACAAACATGTCTTACCTGTTTATTACCCATGATCTTGCCACGGTCAAGGCCATTGCAGATAAGATTGTAATCATGCTGGAAGGGAAAATCATCGAGCAAGGTGAGAAAAAACAGATTTTGTCCCCACCCCATCATGAATATACGGATAAGCTTTTAGCATCCATTCCAGAAATGGACCCGGACTGGCTTGATACACTTTTAAAAGAGCGCGCTTCAACTTTTATTAATCAATAATAAAAAAGGAAATTAACATGTCAGAACTATCAAAATTAACTGAACTCTTTGACCAGAATAAAATTAGCAGACGACAGTTTATTGCCCAAGTTTCAGCTCTTGGCTTTGCCGCGGCTCTTTCTCCTATGTTTTTCGCAGGCACTGCCCAAGCCTCTGTCCCCAAAAAAGGAGGCCGTTTGATAATTGGGATTACCGGCGGGTCAACCACTGATTCAATGGACCCTGGAACACTGACTTCCAACATGAA
>CAXHYW010000450.1:0-4126 GCA_964021475.1 uncultured Desulfobacteraceae bacterium
TCACATATCGGTTGTTAGGGGCCATCATAGTGATTTCAAACCCTTTTTCATAGCCGGCTTCTTTCATAAGCGCCTTGGCTTTTTTCAGGTCATACCTGGGTTTGAGAGCGGTTTTATAACCGGCATAGCCACGGGGACCCTGCTGGGCAGCAACGGTGGCTGTTCCTTTCATTATTTTTTTAACGATACCGGCATTGTTGATGGCGTGAACTATTGCCTGGCGAACCCGGACATCCTTTAATGCTTCAACCCGGTTCTGGTTCATCTGAAAGGTGATAATCCGGCCGCCTGAGATGGTAACCAGTTTAACTTTGTCATCTTTGTGAATTCTTGCAAAATCCTGGGGAGGAACAGGAGAAATAAAATCGATATCGCCGGAAAGAAGGGCGGCCACACGGGTGGCATTTTCTTTAATGGGGGCAATGACAAGTTTTGACACATTACCGGGGCTTTTGGTATCCCAATAGTCTTTGAATCGTTCCATTTCAAGAACAACCCCTTGCTCACGCTTGGTTACAAAAAAAGGACCAGTTCCGGATTCATTGTGCAGGGCAAAGGATTCACCAATTTTCAAGATGGTATCCTTGGGCTGACCATTGTCATCGGTGCCGGTATAAAACTCAGAATCCATGGCAAAGAAATAGGTGGCCATATTGAGAAGAAGGGCATAGGGTTTTTTAGTTTTAAATTCCACGGTGTAGTCATCCACAATCGTACATCCCTCAAAGGGATCCAGAAGGGCTTTAAAGTCCACAGCGGTTCTCATACGATCAAAGGACCATTTGACATCCTTGGCAGTAAAAGCGTTTCCACTGTGAAATTTCACGCCCTTTCTCAGGTAAAACCGCATGGTCAGTTCATCGGTTCGTTCCCATCTTGTTGCCAGACGGGGCTCAAAGGTGAGTTCCTGGGTCCAGCGAACCAGAGGGTCAAACACCCAATGAGAGTACTGAAGCATCCCACCGGACAACTGAACCTGGGGGTCAAGAGATACCGGGTCTGCATCCAATCCGACCTTTACTGTCTTTGCACCGGCAGAAACCGCGAAAGAGAGCACCAGAAAAATGCTTAAAACCAACAATAATTTTTTCATCCTATCCTCCATACTTAAATTAAAATCATACTGAAAAATGCATCCAAGCATCTTCCAATCCTTCCTAAAAAAACATATAGTTAAATAGTCTGAATTACCAAAAAAAGTTGATCTGGTCAAGTAATTTTTATCTCCAAACGGCATGGAACAAATCTATGTTTTCAAAAAAAATCAGGTTAAAAATTTCGCTTTAACCTAATTGAGACCTCTTGAATTTCTAATTCCGAAAAAACATCCACCCCATTTCCTCTAAAAACAGCAGTGGTCACCCCTATTCCCGGAACCAATCTGTTTTCAAAGGTTCCATCATATATATAATCCGATCCACAGGAAGGACTCTTTGCCTTTAATATCGCTATTTTTATGCCATGGGCCCGGGTCAGCTCAAGGGATAGCAATGCCCCGGTAACAAAGGCCTGGGTAACATCATCTCCTGTGGACGTCTGAACCCTTGCCTTGTTTTCAAGCACACCCAGACCATCTGCGTTAACAATTTGTGCGGGGGGTCGTGGAATTTTCAATCCACCCGCCACCTCGGGACAAAATGGCACAAGCCGCCCTTGTGTTTCCCATTTTCGAATCAGGTGATGATCCAGTTTTTTTTGTTTTCCGTCATACCGGCATAGCTCCCCCATAAGGCAGGCCGATATCAATATTTTTTCCATAAACCAAGGTATACAAAACCATGGTGTATTTGTAAAAAATAAACGTTGACTATTCAAAAATTTAATGTAATGAATTGTTATTCATTTTCTTATTTAGAATAAGATAAGAAGTGAATAATATATTATATAAGGCATAACTATTTTAATTGACTTAATTAATGCAGACTTTAGCCTTTGAACGATTTAGATTATTTCTACATTAATCATAATTTTTTAAATGAGGCATTATTCATTTAACCCCCATAAAAAAACATAAACAAACCATATTGCAACAGCAACAAAATCACCAGGAGGACACTTTAACATGGCACAGGTAATTTCCGATCGAAGAGATATAGAATTTGTTCTGCACGAGCAGCTTGAAGCAGAAAACTTGTCAAAAATCCATGAAGGGTTTGCTGATTTCAATAAAAAGACCATTGATCTGATCATTTCAGAAGCAAAAAATTTTGCGGTGAAAGAACTGCTTCCATCCAGCAAAGAAGGGGATGAACAGGGCTGCACCCTTGAAAATGGCAAGGTTACCACACCGGATTCCTTTAAACGAGTGTTTGATTTGTTCAATGAAGGAGAATGGCTGGCACCCACGGAAGACCCGGAATGGGGCGGCCAGGGAATGCCCAAAACAGTGGCTTCCGCTGCTGCGGAGTATTTCAACGGGGCAAACTACCCCTTTATGATGTACCCGGGCCTCACCCAGGGAGCCGGTCACCTGGTGGAACATTTCGGTACCCAGGAACAAAAAGATATCTACCTGAAAAACATGTACACTGGCAAATGGACCGGCACCATGCTCCTAACCGAACCAGGCGCGGGGTCCGATGTGGGTGCATTGGCCACTAAAGCGATTCCCAATGGGGATGGCACCTTTTCCATTACCGGTGAAAAAATATTTATTTCCGGCGGGGAACATGACCTGACCGAAAACATTATTCACCCGGTTCTGGCAAGAATCGAAGGGGCCCCAGAAGGAACCAAAGGGATTTCCCTGTTTCTGGTTCCAAAATTTAGGGTAAATGCCGACGGCACCCCGGGAGAATTCAATGATGTGATCTGCACCGGTATTGAGCACAAGATGGGGATCCACGGCAACAGCACCTGTTCCCTTTCCCTGGGCTCCAAGCAAAATTGTATCGGCACCCTGTTGGGTGAAGAGAACAAGGGAATGAAAGCCATGTTCCTGATGATGAATGCCGCCAGATTGTTGGTGGGATTCCAGGGGTTTGGCTGCGCCACCACCGCCTATATGTACGCCCTTGACTATGCCAAAAACAGGATTCAGGGCAAGGATCTTACCCAGTTCATGAACCCCGATGCCCCATCTGTCTCCATCTTCCGCCACCCCGATGTCAGG
The DNA here is from genome assembly GCA_964021475.1 of uncultured Desulfobacteraceae bacterium. GTDB lineage: Bacteria > Desulfobacterota > Desulfobacteria > Desulfobacterales > Desulfobacteraceae > NBML01. The sequence goes on from CAXHYW010000450.1 coordinate 3,113, forward strand.
CGTCAGCTCATGATGATGAAGGTCAATGTGGAAGGAATTCGATCCCTTCTCTATTTTGCCATGTATTGTTCAGACATGGCCGTGGTTGCACCGACCCAGGAGGAAAAGGACAAATACCAGGGCATCATGGAAGTCTTAACCCCCATTGCCAAGGGGTATGTCACGGACCGGGCCTTTGAGGTTTGCAGCCATGGCATGCAGGTATATGGCGGATATGGTTTCATTGAAGAATATCCCATGGCACAATTGCTCAGGGACTGCCGGATCACCCAGATTTATGAAGGAACCAACGGTATCCAGGCCATGGACCTTCTCGGCCGGAAATTGGGCCTGAACAAAGGCAAGCCCATCATGGATCTTTTCGGTGAAATGCAAAAAACCGTTGCGACTGCCAAGGAAATTCCAGAACTTGCCGCCCAGGCTGGCAAAGTGGAAGAGGTGATGAACAAATTGGCCGAGGTCGCGATTCACATGGGCCAGACCGCCATGTCTGAAAAAGCACTTGCCGCATTTGCCAATGCCCTTCCCTTCCAGGATGCCACAGGAGACACCACCATGGCATGGATGCTGCTCTGGAGAGCAACCATCGCCGCCCAGAAACTGGGAAAAGCGAAGAAAAAAGACATCCCCTTCTACCAGGGCATTATCAAATCTCTCCAATTTTATGTGGAGACCCAATTGCCCATTACATTGGGCCGGTTTGACGCCTTGATGAATACAAGTTCAGTGGCTGTGGACATTGAGGATAATATGTTCCCCAGCTAATCGTTCCAAACTAAAAGTTAAAGAATCAGCTTCTTTCTTTTTTGGGCTGCCGGTGACCTTCTAATCGGCAGCCTTTTTTTATTGCTCTTGCCTTGTTACTGCCCTTCTTGTATCTCCCTTTGATCTATTCCTAACCTTACTAGGATAAAAACATCCCAAATGTCATAATTTCCTGAAGTTACGATTTGTTATCGGGGATTTTGTGGTATTTTCTGTTAATTTATGTTTTAATGAGTCCCACTACCAATG
>CAXHYW010000451.1:0-4115 GCA_964021475.1 uncultured Desulfobacteraceae bacterium
GAGATTCTCCGGAGTGACTGGAGTTCAGACGTGTGCTCTTCCGATCTCTTTGGTTCAGTTTGGTCATTCTCGGATATATGAAACTCCAAAATACTCTGGCAATGTTTCCAGCAGATTAATAGAGGAACCCAGTTCAATGACAACTGGCTCTGATGAAAGAATAAGAAAACAAAAAGAATTGTTACAAAAGGCCTTTGACAAAAAGCATAACAATATCGAGAAATATCCAAATACCACCCTTCTGTTTGGAATAAATTCCCCTTTACTTTTCCCTTGGGAATTAGATGAAATTTTTGAAGATTTTCGTATTCCTAACAATACTTTTCAAAGTATAAAATGCGTAAATGTAACTGACAATTTTTATCGCTGTCTAAAGTGAAAAGAAAAATTTTGCACTGTAAACTTATTAATATAAAAAATTGAACCGAGTCAGGAGCAGACTACTGGCTATAGCCAACCCTTTTCAGAAACCAAAAAATACCCCGGACTATTCCCAGTAGTCTTTTCCCGCAACTCTGGATTTAAAATCCCTGATTATTAAAACTCCAGGGGTTTCTGAATAATAGTCAGGCACACAAAAATCCATCAGGTACATCAAAACCTGATCCTCCCCCAATATTAGCGATGAAGAAAACAAAGATGACAAAATGCTTTTTTATTGGTATTTTACTTAGTAGGTCAATTTGGATAACACCCGCCACGCCTCTTGGGGCTCGACCCTGAATGCGCACCCCGGCGGGTTACTTATTTCAGGTAAGGCTACGGCCTTTTCATATCAGATCCCCAGCTTTTTCATCCTATTATAAAGGGTGGCGCGCTTCATGCCCAGGATCTGGGCAGCGCCGTCGGGTCCGCTCTGTTTACCTTTTGTCTTTTCAAGGACGTGAATGATGTACCTTTTCTGGATCTCTTCCATGGTAGGAAGATCGTCAAAGGGATTGGGGCCAGCAGGTCCGTTGGACATGGTTTTGGGCAGGTTGAATGTAAGATTGTCATCCGGGGACAGAAGAACGGTCCGCTCCATGACGTTCTTGAGTTCCCTGATGTTTCCGGGCCAGTGATAGGCGGTGAGAACCGATTCATTGGTTTTGGACAGGTCAATATCCTTTTTATGGTACTTTGCCCCGTATTCCCGGAGGAAGTATCGGGCCAGCATGGTCACATCCTCCTGCCGTTCCCTCAGGGGCGGGATATACAGGGGCACCACATTGATCCTGTAATACAGGTCTTCCCTGAAGGTGCCGCTTGCCACCATTTTAGCAAGATCCCTGTGGGTGGCGGCCACCAGCCTGAAGTCTGTGGACAGTTCGGTTGTGCCGCCCACCCGGGTGATGGTCTTTTCCTGGAGGGTTCGCAGCAGCTTGACCTGGACGGACAGGGGGATATCCCCGATTTCATCAATGAACAGGGTGCCGTGGTGTGCCATTTCAAGGCGGCCTTTTCTCTGGTGGTCCGCACCGGTAAAGGCCCCTTTTTCATGGCCGAACAGCTCGCTTTCCACAAGGCCCTCGGGCATGGTGGAGGGATCAATGACAATAAACGGTTTGTTAACCCGGTTGCTCTTCGTATGGATGTGCCGGGCAAGGAGTTCCTTGCCCACACCGGTTTCCCCGAGGATCAGGACGGAAGAATCGGTGTGGGCCACCTGTCCGGTCTGGACAAGTAGGGTCTCCATGGCGGGGCTTTGGGTAATGATCTTCCGGGATTTTAAGGGAGGGGCTGCCCCATGGGATTCCGTCTCCAGGGTTTTAATCTTTGTAAAGAGCAGAAAGAGACGTTCGATAAACCCTGACAACTGGATGGCGATCTCATCCAGATTGTCGATATCCAGCATTTCAAAGCAGTCATCCACATAGGAGTTGTCATAGTAGAGCACTCCCGTGGCTTCATTCCTGATTTTTATGGGGATGCAGAGCAGAGCCCGGCATTGATAGGGCCAGTCTTTTTTCTTTCCCTTTTCATTGTGGATCAGCCTGGACTGGCCGGTTCTGTGGACCTCGAAGATGGTGGCAAGGTTGGACCTGAAATCCTTTGCCCCAAGGTCGGCTTTGGTGAGGTTGTGGGAGGCCCGCAGTTTCGGGCCAGTGTTTTCAAACCAGATAACCCCGCCCCGTTCAGCCCCGAGCAGGCGGTTCACCGCCTTGACCACCCGGTCGAGGATGGTGTCAAGGTCTGTGGCGGGTTCCAGCATCCGGATGACGTCCATGAACTTGCCGAGCAGGGCACGGCCCGGATTTGCGGCAGCAGAAGATCCTCTTTTTTGGGCGGCGGCAACCGGGGTGCGCAGAAGATAGAGCAGGTCATCCGGATAAAACTCTTTGGTATAGCTGCCCAGACCGCGGGCGGCCTGGTTGGCATACAGCCTTGCTTTTTTGGTGTCCTCTTCGATCAGGGAAAGGCGGGCCAGTTCAATCCGGGTTTTGGCAAGCTGGATAGATGCATTGGACTTTCTAAGATAATCAAGGCTGAGCGCAAGATCCTTTTTGCCTTCTGAAAACTTGCCTTCCTCTTCAATGCGGACCAGGGCCCTCAGACGCAGAGCCACACCCCGCAGCAGGATATTGGGTTCGTTTAACAGCCGCTGTGTTTCGTCTTCAATCTTTATCCCTGCCAGGGGCGGAAGGCCTGCACGATAAAGGGTATAGATCATTTCCAGGAAGATGGGGGAGGCATACTGCCAGCGAAGTCCTGTTTCACGGGCTTTGTTCATGACGGCCTCGGTTTTGTCATAGGCGGTTTGGTTCTGTCCCTGGTCAAAATAATAATAGGACAGGCCGCCGCCGGCAAAGTAGAGGGCCAGGGGATTTTTACACTCTTTGGCCTCGATTTCCGCGCTCACAAGATGGTGATAGCCCTCCTGTTTTTTGCAGGCCATGAGCAGAACAATGCCCAGCACGGCCCGCAGGGTTGCGGCTGAGGCCAGGTCGTTTTTCTGGATGCAGAACCGCCGGTAATAATCCAGGGTGCCGATGGCCCGGCTGAACTGTCCCATATAGGCTGCGCTGTATCCGGCCCAGATCGGGGCCAGGACATTGGCAAGTTTTGCATTCACCCCTTTTTCATAGGATTCAAGGCCCAGCTCAAAATGGTGTAAGGCCTTTTTAAGTCTTCCTTGAGTAAAGTAATGCAGGCCGATGAATTCGGCAGACCGAACAAGGATATCCTTATCGCCCAGATCCTGTACCTCTTTGGCCCCTTTTTCAAAGGCGTCAAAGGCCTCAAGACGGCGCTGGCTAAAGTAGTAGAGCCGACCCAGGTGAAGATGTATCAGGGCGCCTGACCGTCTGTCACCCAGGGCCTCGGCCTTTTCAAGGGCACGGGACAGGAACAGGGTCAGTTCATGGAAATTGGTTCCCAGGATGAATCCCAGCTGGGAGAGGTTCAGGCAGGCAGAAATAAACAGGGCACGGCCCTGGTCAGCCTCTTTTTCAGGTATCGGTCCTTTTTCCGGCATCAAGCCGGTTTCAGCCATCAAGTCACTTTCAGGCATTAGGCCATTTTCAGGTATCAGATCGGTGCAGACCTGATGGCATAAATCCCAGGCTGTATTGCGATCCCCTGATTCCAGGGCTATTCTTGCTTTTTCCAGTCTGGTCTGGGCTGCCAGAATAGGATTTTTTCCCATAACTCCTCTTCCCGTGTGTGGATTATCGTATGTTCAGTCTTAGCCTTATCTTCCCAGCCTTGTCAAATACTCCTATATCAGAACAGTTGGGTTCAATCAGTTTGTGACAGGTTCAATAGAAAAAAGAAGGTGATGGTACCTGCGGCCATGAAGACCATGCCGCAGGGAAAGGCAAATTTGAGACTGAAAAAATCCATGGCGAGCCCGGCGATAAGAGAACCGGTGAGCATGCCCAGGGAATGGGCCACCGTCATGACGGCCATCACCGATCCCATGGCCTTTTTTTCATCCCCCTTGATCACTGCAAGAGCGGTGATGGACGGCATGGAAATGCCACCGCCAATACCAAAAATGGTCACGGCAAAAAGAAGATCATAAAAAGAGGTCGCAAAAAATGGCAGGAGAATTCCCAGGGTTGAAAAAGCACCGCCCAGGCCCACCAGAATTTTCTTGTTCATCCGGTCGGCGGCATATCCCATGGGCAATTGGA
>CAXHYW010000452.1:0-4093 GCA_964021475.1 uncultured Desulfobacteraceae bacterium
TAAAACGGCCCAGACCTTAAAATTGGAATCTGTTTTCAGTGAACTTATTTTTAATAATGACAAGATACTGGAACTCACCCATATCACAGGTTCCCTAAACACCCTCATAGGAGATCAGGAAACAGCATTCAAAGGAATGGGATCAGCGTTTAATTCCGCAGATATGGAAATCGTTTCTCTTCGTATCGAAAAACTCAAGGATATTTTCTGGTGCCTGAAAAAAGAGATCCTAGACAATATCATCGCCATAAAAAACCTTACCCAAGGGCTTCTCCCTGAAACCACTCCAGCGGCGATCACCATTTTCAAACGGATCAATGCGGTGTTAAACAGCATTGACCGGTTGGAAGTCAGGGGAAGGGATTCGGCGGGGATCTCTGCTATCTTTACCCTTAAAAAGAATGAATTTGAAAGCTTTCGCAAGGGACTTATCCGGGCAGGACTTTCCGATGCGCTGAAAGCCCGGACCAATCACCTGGTGTTGTCCAACAACAGCATCACTATCAATGATACCATTGAAGAAAAAAACCGTGATAACCTGATCAGCATCTCTTTTGTCTATAAATTTGCGGCAGAAATAGGTGCCCTGGGAGATAATATCGCCTATATCAGAAGCCAGATAAAAAACGACCATCTGCTCCAGCTTCTGACAAATTACGCGATCGATGCCAACTCCGTCTCCGCCCATACAAGGTGGGCATCGGTGGGGGATATCAGTGAAGCCAACTGCCACCCCCTTGACAATACCCCCACAGACACGGAAATCGACAAAACCGGTATTATCCATGTGTGTCTCAACGGGGATATTGACAATTACCTGGAACTTAAAACCGAATATGAAGCCCGGTATGACAAGATTCACAAAGAGATCAATACAGACACAAAACTGATCCCCCTTCAAATTGAACACCATTTAAAGCAAGGAAACACGGTTGAAGAGGCCTTTCGCCTTGCTGTCAATGATTTTCACGGCTCCCATGCCATCAGTATGCACACGGATCTGGCGCCGGGAAAACTGTTTCTTGCTCAGAAAGGCAGCGGCCAGGCTATCTTTGTGGGGATTGCCCCGGATCACTATATCGCCGCCTCGGAGCTCTATGGGGTGGTTGAAGAAACACAAGATTACATCAAACTCAATGGAGAGGAACGAGGCCAGATTGTACTCCTTGACCAGCACTCCGCAGGCGGGATTGAGGGTATCCGATCCTTTTATTATGACAATACGCCCATTGCGCTTTTGGCATCCGATGTACAGACAAGCCAGATCACCTCCCGGGATATTGACCGCCAGGACTTTCCCCATTATTTTTTAAAAGAAATATCAGAGTCCCCCCGGTCTGTTAAGAAGACCCTTGAAAACAGGTTCCAACAAAATCTCGATACCGATCTGCTTGAAACCAATTTAGGCAAGCAGGTGATACCTTCCGACCTTGAGAGCCAGTTGAGCCAAGGAAAAATAAAAAAAATATATTTCATTGGCCAGGGAACTGCAGGTGTTGCAGCCCAGGGATGTGCCACCCTTCTGGCCCACTACCTGGGTGACAAGGAAATGGACATCCGGGCGCTTAAATCATCGGAATTATCGGGCTTTGGTATCGTTGGGAATGGCAATGGGAAAGGCCAAAACGCTATGGACAATACCCTGGTTATTGCCATGAGCCAGTCCGGCACCACCACCGATACGAACCGGACCGTTGATATGGTAAAAATCTGCGGTGCCAGGACCATTGCCATTGTCAACCGGAGGGATTCCGACCTTACCTTTAAAACAGACGGTGTTCTGTATACCAGTTCCGGCAGGGATATTGAAATGTCCGTAGCCTCCACCAAGGCCTTTTATTCCCAACTCACAGCAGGTGCCATTTTAGGTCTCCACCTGTCAAAAATCTTTGGGGCAAGGTCCCGTGAATTTATTGCCGAAAATATCCAGGAACTCCTCTTGCTGCCGGGTAAAATGCAAACCGTTCTCGGCATGAAAAAGCAAATTCAGGCGTCGGCCTTCCGCCTGGCAATCGCCAAGGACTATTGGGCAACCGTGGGGTCCGGAGCCAACAAGACTTCGGCGGATGAAATCCGAATCAAATTGTCAGAGCTGTGTTATAAAACCATCTCCTCTGATTTTGTGGAAGACAAAAAACACATTGATCTATCGAGTGAACCCCTGATCATTGTCTGTGCCGCCGGAACCCGGGAAAGCGTATTGGGCGATATCATCAAAGATTGTGCCATTTTCCATGCCCACAAAGCCTGGCCCGTGGTGATCACAACCCTTGGTGAAAATCGGTTCGACCTCTATGCAAAGGATGTCTTTAAGATCCCTGAAATCAGTGAACACCTGGCACCGGTGCTCAACACCCTGGTGGGTCATATATGGGGATATTACGCAGCCCTTGCCATCAATGAGAGATCTAAATTTTTGTACACCTGCCGGTCTGAAATCCAGGATGTTCTGGATGAGCATACCGCCATGGGTCAAGATGAATACGAGGTGCTGCTGGAAAAAAGCTTTAGGGAAAAAATAGCAGCCGTTTACAATCAATTCTCGAAAAAAAGACGGGAACTATATTTCCCGGCTGCCATGGGTCTTGACAGGATGGCCAACATCACGTTGCTGCTCAAATACCTGTCCGGCAGACTGCCGGTCTCGGATTTTGAAATTGATTTTGAAATCAAAGGCACCCCCTCCAACATGCTCAACTCCTTTTTTGAAAATATGGGCCAGGCCATTAATACCATGGCAAGACCCGTGGATGCCATCAAGCACCAGGCAAAAACCGTCACCGTGGGTACCAGCCGGATCAGTGAACTTTTTGAAGGCCCCATATTTGATGAACTGACTGCCAATGATATCCTGATATCCCAGCTGACCAATAAAAATGTACTGGTAATCAAAAACCTCCAGGAAGTCATTTCCCATGTCAAGGGGGGCCTTTTCTATCAGATTGCGGGCCTAAGTCTCCTGGGAGAAGTCACCCCGGAAACAAGCATCAAGGTAATCGCCAAGACCGGTTCTTTAAAGCAGTCGGCATCGCGTGTGGAAAGTGACCCCCGCCTGAAGGGAACCAAAAATATTATTGTCAGGGAAGGCAATGTTTATATCGGCATGGGTAGAAAGGATAACAAAAGCATACTGGTCATTCCGGTTATCTCAAAATCTCCGTCAACCCCGAATATCATTGAATATATTCTCTCCTTAAATGTCTGCTTTAAAAGATCGGAGGATGTCTCCCTTTTGAAAAAGATCAAAGCCCTGGGCGGTAAATATACCCGGCTAAAAGATTGGGTTCTTGAGAGTGAAAATATCCAATGGGATGATAAATTCTTAAACCTGGTGGATGTGGAAACCCTGTTTGGTGCCACGGCTGAACAGGTGGTTGAAACCATTCTTGAAAGGCTCAGATAGCCGTGATAAAAATGCCCCACCAAAAAGAATTGATGTACTCCTATCTCATCATTTTGAGCATCTGCTCCAGTGCAGGCCTTCAATGCTGGCAGATCCTGTTTGATAATTTTGCGGTTAATGTGGTGGGACTTGATGGATACCACATCGGCATTTTGCAATCGGTCAGGGAAATTCCCGGTTTTCTGGCGCTGCTGGTGACCTATGTGCTTTTCATCATTAAAGAGCATCACTTGGCAGCTCTTTCGGTAGCCCTGCTTGGTGTCGGCATTTTTCTCACCGGTCTTTTACCCAGTTTTTCAGGCCTTATCATCACCACGCTTATCATGAGTTTCGGATTTCACTACTATGAGACCTGCAACACCTCGCTTACCCTCCAATACTTTGATAGTAGAACCTCTCCTCTGGTCTTTGCAGCCCAACAGCAGTTTGCAGCTGCAACCAGTATTCTTGTGGGGATCAGTATCTTTTTTATGGCGACTTTTTTAAGCTATCAGGCCATGTTTATCCTCTTTGGGTGTATGATCATTATTTGCGGCATCTGGGCATTCACAAAAAATCCGATAAAGCCAGATATTCTCCCCCAGAAAAAACAGATGGTGATTAAAAAAAAATACTGGCTCTATTATGTATTAACTTTTATGGCAGGGGCCCGGCGGCAGATTTTCATGGCCTTTGCTGTATTTTTGCTGG
>CAXHYW010000453.1:0-4092 GCA_964021475.1 uncultured Desulfobacteraceae bacterium
AAACAAATTGCTATAGCTAAAAGGTTAGGTGTCCAACTGTCGCTGTAGTGCTATAACCCAGAGCACTTAAGTTCGAATTAACTTTGAAGGTTTTTTGGTTTCGATTCAGAAGGTGAGAACAACAATACTTGACTTTTAAACGTCACCCAGTATTTTTATCGGCTAACAATTGACCGGCCAAGTCCAGGGTTTCCGGTTCAACCGGACAATCAAGTTCGAGCCTTAAATTTTCCCGGCAGCGCCTCAGCGTGGATGCCACCTGAACCAAGTTGCCTGTTCGGGCATAAAAGCCCATCAGGGCCCGGACCATTTTTTCGTCGGTTCTATCCACACCCAGATACTTTTGTGTGTAAATAATGCAATTTTCAAATTCACCCAGCATTTCAAAATGGTGAATGATGGTTTGAAGAATATTCAGGTACTGGTTCCTGAGGTCCTGGCGAATATCGCGGCACCATTGGCAGAAAGGTGCTTCCGCCAGCAGGTCCCCGGTATAGGCAGCAGCGGCTTCCATACAATACTCTGCCGCCTTTTGGGGATCTTTTTCACGGTTTGCCAGCATTACTTTATCCCCAAACCCATGCGCATCAACCCACCCCGTCTTACCCAGGTCAATGCGGTAGGTATCCCCCACCCTTGATATATACGATGACGGGGCACCGTCTGGCAGATCCGGCTCCAGTACACGACGCAGGGTGGTCATGGTGACGTGGAATCGATTCTTTGTCTTGGCGGGATCCTGATCCGGCCAGAGCATTTCAATGAGTACATCCCTGTTCACATAGCCACGGGCCCGGAAATATGCCAGGTATTGGAAAAGTGACCGAATTTTCCGGTTTCCCCATTTCTCTGCACCTATTTTCCGATCACCCGCAAATACATGGAACCGTCCAAGAAGAGCAATCTTTAACCCGGGTGGATCCGACTTGGGCAAGTCCCGCAGCAAACCCGACGCTGCGGTTTTCAGGGCAGCACTGCAAGTTCCGCGTAAAAGCTGCTTTAAATCCAGGATGGCATCACTGCCGATCTTTTGCAAAACGTTAAAAATATAATCACGCAGATGTCCCCTGGCATAGGTATCGGCCAGATAAGGGACAATCCAGTGCCGCTCAGCCACAATACAGAAATTTTGCATCCTATTGTAAAATTGCAAGGCAGATAAAAAGTGTGGCCTGCCCTGGTCACGATCCCGGTGCCAATGATACATGGAAAGCCACAAATCAATCCAATGGGACAATCCAATAGGTTTAAACGCGTTTTCAGCATTCCGGATCAGCGGCAGGGCCTCTTTACTGCGATTGGCTTTTATCAGGACAACCGCGAGATTGCCCATCAAGGTTCCCATTGTCAGCGGCTGGTCAATCCCTTTGAGCAGCCCTATCCCGGATAACGCACTCTGCTCGGCCAGAACCATATCCCCTTTCCGGGCATAGGCAGTACACAGCAGATTCAACCCCAGTGCCTGACACCACTTGACACCCATGGAACAAAAAAGCCCTTCACTTTTTGAGGCGTAAGAAATGGCCTGCCTTATCCGGCCCAGCCCAAAAGCATTTTTTGCAGCCTGAAGCAGGATAATCGGCAAGGTCGTATCCTGCCCGCCTCTGTCCCTGACACCTGCCGGGTTGGGTCTTGCCGGCTGCCAGGTTGGATGGGCACCATCCATATTTGTAGTTTCTTCAGTAAAACCTTTAAGACCTTTACGAGCATATTCCAGGCCCTCTTTGAAGCGGTGCAGAGAATAGCATGCCGATGACGCCAGGGCATAATGTCCGTAAAAATCATCCAGGCCGTCACGCTGTTGGACTCTCCATTCAACAGACCGGGCTATCTCCAATGCTTTTTCATTCTCATTGACTGCAATGTAAGTATAACCGCGATAAATATCCAGCCAAACTGTCAGCCGGCTGTCAAGCACACTCCCTTCCATTTTCCTGAGAACAGATTCGGTCATGGCAGAATAATGCGCCCACTTCTTTTTATGCCGCAGATGAATTGAAAGGTAAGTCAGATACCCCAGGGCTTCAATTCGCAATTCATCAGAGATGTCCGGCCGGGATAATATTTCCTCAAGAACCTTTGCCGAATCCAAGAATTGCCCGGCCAGATAAAAATTCAATGCCATTTCTATCTGGCACAGACAGGCTCCCTCGGCCTGCCCTTGATGTACAAAATGGCCCAATGCACTGGCATAGGATTTTGCTGCCGCCCAGTGATCACCGGACACACCATGCAGTTTACCATACAGGCAGAGCACCCATGGATAGTCCTCATAGTATGGGTGTGGGATTTTATCAAGTGCTGCTTTGAGCATTCCATATCTTTCTTCTCTAAACAGATGCCTGCCCGAGGTATTCAGAAGGCGGACCGCATCCTTGAAATCAGCCGCCGCCAGATAATGGGTCAAGGCGTCTTGAATCTTTCCCTGATCTTCATAAAGGATGCCCGCTTTCCTGTGCAGACCGGCAATAGCTTTGCCAGAAGAAAGGGCCAGCAGTTTTTTTTGAATAAACAACCGGAACAAAGGATGATGACTGTATCTGCTCTTGTTGACAGTTTTTTTTTGAATAAGCACATGATGGGCTGCAAGAGAGGATAAAATTTGTCTGGATTCCTCAATCCCCAACCATTCATCGCAAAACCCTGGGTCCAAATGCTTCAAAACAGCAGTGCTAAGTAAGAAATCTTTGATATTGGATTCAAGTTGCGAAAAAACTTCTTCCTCCAGATAGTCGGCAATGGTATCCGGCAGTGCATAAGGGTGCTCCAGGCATTGAGGGATCTGTTTTATGTTAGTTTGAAATGCATTGTAAAAAAGCACTATTCCCGAAACCCAGCCCTTTGTGAGATCATATATCCTGTCTAAAAGATCCGGGCACCATTTGGTTTTAAGAATATCATTGCAAAGAAGGGCAGTTTGCCCACGTGAAAATAAAAGATCATCACACCTTATCTCAAGCAATTGTTGTTGTGCTTTCAGCCGTGATACCGGCAAAGAAACAGCCACTCTGCTGATCAAAACCAGGTGGAGGGCAGCCGTGGCATTCTCCATAAGAAAATTCATTGCATTTTTTATGGCTTGACTGTCCTGAACCTTATGAAAATCATCCAGCACCAGGATCAGGTCTGTTTCAAGGCAAGCGTCCAGTTCCACCAGCAATAGTCTAAGGCAGATTTCCCCATCAATATGGCCGGGTGAATCACTCAGATGCCCGGTCACTGCATCACAATTGAACCCGGGACAAATCCGGCAAATCCCCATTACCAGATACGCCAGAAAGGTTGAAAGATCCCTGTCAGTGGCATCCAGGCGATACCATATGGCAGGGTCTGCCATACCATTCAGGGCCTGGGAGACAAGGGTTGTCTTGCCATATCCCGCACCTGCGGTTATGATGGTCAACCGTTTATCCGGTATGGTTTGGCATAAAGCCCCGCGTTGAAGGCCGTTAGATAACTTGGGGAAAGATAGTTTCGACTTTAGCAAAGGCATTTCAACAGTCACACCAGGGTCTCCTGTCCAAATCCGCACATTCACTTTTTTAGCCCACCGACTCGTTGTGAAACACAGTAGTGCAAGAAAATAATGCTAAAAATTGCAGTGTTTCACTTTCTATCGGTTTGGAAACAGACACTCCACCCCATTTCCCGTATTTACCGAACTTAAAACCCATCTTTAAACCCATCTTTAAAAATGGTTTCTACTATGTTTTTTTTAGAATAGGAGAACTTGCCTTTTTTTAAAAAGGCCATGAAAAATTCTCCAAAATCTGAAATATTAGCTCCAACCTGATACAGGTACAATATGTTGTACCTGTATCAGGTCTAACCAAATGAAGACAAGAAAAAAAATTAAGAATTTGAAAATATTAGACTGTTGTTAGACTGGCGGATCATGGTTGCGGATATCCCACAGATCCAGATGGCCTAGTATAATGCATGGATAATTCTGTAAATAAATTGATTATCAGACAAGACTAATAATCAAAATGCACGCGTTGGCGTGCAAGCCGGTGATTTCGGTGGTTCAAAAATCGACTTATTTATCTGACAACCTTCATCTAAAATATTTTTCCATAATAATCTAAATAT
>CAXHYW010000454.1:0-4085 GCA_964021475.1 uncultured Desulfobacteraceae bacterium
AGAGCTTAAATTTCAAGCTGGTTGCTTAATCCCACCCGCACAGGTCGAACTTTTTTCAAAAGATCTGGAAGACAAACAATACCGCACCTGTTATATCGGACCTGCAGGCGAAAACCTTGTACCCTATGCCAGTATCATGCATACCGCAGCCAGGGCAGCCGGGCGGGGTGTCGGTTGTATAATGGGATCTAAAAACCTCAAGGCAATTGCAGTAAAAGGATCTGGTTTGCCAGAAATTGCTGATCATCAAATGCTGTTGGAGAAAATGGAAGACACACGTAATTATTTTAAGGGATTTTCCAGGGGAAAAATACTTTCTTATCTTTTTCGAAACAATGGAACGGCTTTTTTACTCGAAAAAAAGAGCAAAAATGGGGTCATGGCTGTAAAAAACTTCCAAGAAGGAACATTTTCACAAATCGATCGAATCAGTGCAGATGCAGCCAAGGAAAAACTCTGGGTCAGGGATTATGCATGTTATTGCTGCCCTATGGCCTGCAAAAAAAGCGGTGTTGTAAAAAAAGGACCCCACAAAGGACTGATGGTTCATGACGGCCCGGAATATGAAACCGGAACCATGCTTGGGGCAAACCTGCTAATATCTGACCTGGAAGGGATCATGAAATTGATTTATGACGGGGATGATTATGGAATGGATATTATTTCCCTGGGCAATGTTTTGGGGTTTTTAATGGAAGCCAATGATAACGGGATCATTGATAAAACTCATCTGGATGGTATTGACTTGACCTGGGGAAATGTTGAAGCATCAATAAAAATGTTAAAAAAAATAGCAAACAGAGACGGGATAGGAAATCTTGCTTCCAAAGGAGTCAAAGAAATATCCCAACAAATGGGAATCAGCTCAAATTATGCCATGCATGTAAAAGGATTGGAACTTGCCGCCCATAATGTCCAGGCAAACCCATTAAAAGGCATTTCTTATGCTACATCCAACAGGGGTGCCTGCCACCAGAACGGTGAGACGATAAAAGAACAAAACTTCATAACTATCGTTGATTCTTTAGGAATTTGCAAGTTTGCCTGTACAAGCCCACTTGGACTCAGCATGAAAAAACTGGCACAATTATTGGAAAGTATAACCGGTATTAAAAGGACAGCAGATGATCTTTACTTGATTGGGGAGAGAATATTTAACCTTGAAAAGATGTTTAACTTTAGAGAAGGATTCAGGCGCCGGGATGACACTCTTCCTGAAAGATTTTTTAATGACGCTTTAACTATAGGCTCGGAAAAAGGAGCTGTCCTTGATAAAAAAGAATTTACGACAATGCTCACGAAATACTACCAGGAAAGGAACTGGGACCTTGAAAGTTCAAAACCCAAAAAAGCAAAACTTGCACAACTGGGGTTAGAATTTACAGCAACTGAATAGCAATAAATAGAGAGGGAATATGAATAAAAAGGTTGTATTTATTACGGGGTGTTCAACAGGTATCGGACGCGCTCTTTGTGAAGAATTTCATCAATGTGGATTCCGTGTCATTGCCACAGCACGACGTCTTGAATCTCTGAAAGATTTACAGGCAAAAGGTATGGCCACCCATGCCCTTGACGTAAATAACAAAAACCAGATTACGAAGGTTATTAAAGCTGTTATAGATCAGGAAAAAAGAATTGATATCCTTGTGAACAATGCCGGTTACGCACTCATGGGGCCATCAATCGAAATCCCTGAAAATGAATTGATATTGCAATTTCAAACCAATGTTTTTGCAGCGCTTTATGTAACCCAGAAAATTGCACCCGTCATGAAGGAACAGGGCAATGGTCTTATTCTAAATATCGGAAGCGTATCCGGGGTTACCACAACCCCTTTTTCTGGGGTCTATTGTGCGACTAAAGCGGCCTTGCACTCTCTTTCTGATGCATTGCGGATGGAATTGAATATTTTTGGCATTAACGTCATTACGGTTCAGCCAGGCGGCATACAATCACAGTTTGGCGAATCCGCCAAAGCATTAGTTACACGCATGCTCAAACCTGAATCATGGTACCACTCTATGAATGATTCCATAAAATTGCGTGCTGATACCTCACAAGACAACGCCACGCCAGCCGATGAATTTGCAAGAAAACTTGTAAAAGCCATAATGGTAAAAGAACCGCCACCAATTATACGAATCGGAACAATGAGCACAATTATGCCTTTATTAAAAAAAATCGTGCCGACACGTACTCTTGATAAGATATTCAAAAGGAAATTCAACCTGATTCAGAAATAATTAAAAATGATTTTAACTGATGGGGCAACATGAACATCAACAGGACAGGACAGGAATCATATCCCAATGACTTTGCAGCAAGCATTAACGGTTGTGTAGTAATACCTAGGAGCACATGGCTTGATCTTATTTCGGGAGTCTTTCCAAAACCTCAACCAGAATTTTAACATTCAAGGGTTTGGTCATGTAATCTATCATACCGGCCGAAAGGCAGCGTTCTTTAATCCCTTCTGCTATATTAGCGGTTAGTGCTATGATGTGTGGGAATCGTTCTATGGAGGGATCTTTAAGGATCATTCTTGCCGCTGTGATACCATCCATCTCAGGCATTTGAATATCCATCAGCACCAGATCAAAAACATTATTTCTGCATGCTTCAAGTGCTTCTTTCCCATTTTCTGCTATTTGTACCTGATATCCCAGATTCTTCAATATTTTTTTAATCAGCAACTGGTTAACCTTATTGTCCTCTGCCACCAGGATCGATAACGGATTACGGTTGGCGTATTCTTTATTTATCAGGGATTGAATATCGTGAACCTGTTCAGAAGTACGTTTAGCCATGTCATCCCGTTTGGCAAGAATCAGCGTGAACATAAAACTGGAACCCTGGTCCGGCTTGCTCTCGACATCAAGATCTCCCCCCAATACTTCAATCACCTTTTTTGCAATGGTCAGCCCCAGACCGGTTCCTTCAAATTGACGACTCAAAGAAGCATCTGCCTGGGAAAACGGCTGAAACATTGCCTGAACATTTTCTTCCGGGAATCCAATACCTGTATCTGTGACCTTGATAAGAAATTTTACAGTGGTTTCGTTTTTATCCGCCACTGCCGCGTGAACACTTATGGCACCTTCACGGGTATACTTTACCGCATTGTCCAATAGATGATCGAGAATCGTGATGATCTTTTCCCTGTCCCCTGAAAAGAATAGTTCAGCCTCCCGGCATAGGTGCAACTTGATTGAGAGGCCTTTTTTACTGGCTACCGAATCATGATGTCGAACAACATGCCTGATGGTTTCCTCTAATGTCAATCTCTCATTTTGAATCTGAACATCCCCTGATTCCAATGCATTGAAATGAAGAATATCTTTAATCTTCCCAAGCAATGAATGACCGCTTTTTTTGATGTCATCCAGCCATTGAGCCTGGTCCGATGTCAGGGATGAACCTGCAAGAAGATTTGTAAACCCAAGGATACCGTTCAAAGGTGTACGGAGTTCATGGCTCATCACAGATAAAAAATCAGATTTTGCCTTTGCTGCAGCTTCAGCATCTTTCTTTGCTTTTATCAAGGCGATTTCTTCTAATTTCTTTTTTGTAAAATCCCTGAAAACAACCACGCACCCATCCAATATGTGCCCGTTATCAGCCTTTAACGGACTGCCTGTTGCCTGCAGCCAGACTCCGATATCAAGATGGTCATTTTTTATATAAATTTCTTCTGATTCTACCAAAGCGCCGGTTTGCACCTTAATCATGGGCAGATCGTCAACTGTAAAATGCGTTTTTCGATCCTGATAGTATATGCCTATTGTTTCTGGCCATGCATCTATTTTTTCCGGAATCTTAACGCCTCCGGTCATCCGGGCAAAGGCATCATTTATCTGCAATACCCGCCCGACACCGTCAGACACGACAACCCCGTCTGTCATACTCCCCATGATGGATTGCAGGATCATCGTCTTTTGCACGAGTTCCCGTTTTTTATGATCCAGGTTTGCACTGGCTTCATGAAACCCGACCACCTTTTCATTTGTCATAGACAGTTTTTCCACTAGAATATCGGAAAACAGCTTGAACCACTGGGCCTGAAGATCTTTTTTGCCGGAATT
>CAXHYW010000455.1:0-4083 GCA_964021475.1 uncultured Desulfobacteraceae bacterium
CAGGACAAAATCTGCATTTACTCCAATAGCAACCGATGGAAGCCCGAAAGGGCAAAATTCTCCCGGGTGCCAGGTAGGCATGCTTTTTGGCAAATCCATAATCGGGAACATAATGTTTTTGGGCATCCGTTACACCGAAAAGCGCAAGCAGGGGTTGCTCTCCCTCCCCTTTGATCATTGAATCAATCAAGCCGGAAAATGGATTATGGGACGCATCCCCAAATTCGGGCCGACTCATCCAAGAGGAGATAAGTCCGCCCCCCATGACGATTTTTTTGTCTTTAAAGTTATGTTTTATCCAGCCGGCCAGGGCAAAACTGACCAGGGCCTGGTTCAAATAACAAAGGGAAATCCCCACATATTCAGAATCAGATGCCAGAATCAGGGGCCGGATCTTTTGTTCAAAAAATGGGAAAAACGGGTTCTCTTCAAAGGCTGTCGCACTTTTTAAAAGATCCTTACTATCCACAGAAGAAAGAAGGTTATCTGAATAATCGCTCAGGCTGATCTTAAACCGGGTTTGATCCACGGAGATAGACAAAAGCCTGTTCAGATCATAGACCCGTTGGTGATAGCGGTCCACATTTGTATATAGCTTCGGGGTCTTCAGATCAGATATGATGGAGTCTCTGTTTTTCAATGCCCGCAAAGACCATGGGTCTTTTGCATCCCGGACCGATTCGATTAAATACATTATTCCGTCAACACTTGCGTCATAGACACTGCAGGGCAGCCCATGACTTTTTAAAGCAGCAGCCAGCAAGGCTACCCCGGCCGGTGGTTCACAGGGTTTTGCAACCGGGGGGAAAATGAGCAACATAAAGGATTTGTCCTTACATAATAATTTTAAAAAATAGACCCAACATGTATCATATTTAATCCAAATCCACACTTGGAATTTTCGGGGGTTCTTTGAAAAGATTGAGATTTTTTCATAAAATCAGACAGATAGCACCCCAGAATGGAAAAACCATTGCCAACCTTGTTTCTACTCATAGAAACAATTGTATTGACAAGTCTTCTCAAATCATTTAAATAGTCACCCGTATTATTGTTTAATAAATTTAGCATAAAATCGACTAAATGGGAAAAACAGATGAGACCATTTCAATCAAAAAACACAATGTTCTCCCAATGGTGGCCCTGGCCCCTATGGCGCTTGCTGCTGCTTTGAACCCCTTGTTTGATCTGATAGATTTGATCTAATAGATTTGATCCCACAAACCCGTCAATGCAGCAGCCGATCCACAAAGCTGTTGCAGTCGTTTAAATATTGGCTGCCTAAAATACGTGCATGCCTTTTTTTATTTATGACCTAGGAAAAACACCATGATATTAGAACAATTTCCCAACAAAGAAGAATTTATTGCCCTTGCCGGGACCGCCAATGTGATCCCTGTCTGTACAAGAGTGTTAGCCGATACCGACACCCCGGTCTCTATTTTGCAAAAATTCTATGACAAAAACAAAGAATGTTTTTTACTGGAAAGTGTGGAAGGCGGCGAAAGGTGGGCCCGATATAGTTTTTTAGGTGTATCTGCTTTTGGCACCGTCAAAATATTCAAAGAGTATGTGGAAATCACCACCCAAAATAAACAAGAAAAAATTCTCCATAAAAACGATCCTCTGGGGGTGATGCGCACGCTCATCAACGGATATACCCCTGCTGATATCCCAGACCTGCCCCGTTTCTGGAGTGGACTCACGGGATATTTCACCTATGAAATGGTGTCCTTTTTTGAAGATATCAAAGTGTCCCTGCCAGAAGGGACCCCCTATGGTCATTTTATCATCCCGGATTGTATGATTATTTTTGATAATATGAAACAAACCCTTACCTGTGTGAAAATATGCTACCTGCAAGATTCAACAAAATCCAATCCTTCAGATCCAGGCAAGATCTTTGATGAAGCCAAGGCGGATCTGAGCGCCCTTGTGGATACCATCCATAAGCCTTTTGAAAAAAAGAAACATGACCCCATACCCGATGTCAGCTTCAGTCCCCTGACACCGGAAGACCAATACATTCAGGGGGTTGAAACCATAAAAAATCATATAGTGGAAGGAGATGTTTTCCAGGCAGTCTATTCCCAGCCCTTTTCTTGTAAGGCGGCCATAGATCCCGTCCTTATATACAGGGCCCAGCGGTATATCAACCCCTCTCCCTATATGTTTTTCATGAACTTTTCCGATACCGTTATTGCCGGTTCTTCACCAGAAACCATGGTGCGGCTGGAAAACAACATTGCAACCCTTCGCCCCATTGCGGGGACAAGACCCCGGGGGGCCACGGAACAAGAGGATCGAGCGCTTGCAGATGAACTCTTAAATGATGAAAAGGAAAGGGCGGAACATGTGATGCTCATTGATCTTGGCCGAAACGATCTGGGCAGGATTGCCGAAGCCGGAACCGTCCAGGTCACTGATACCATGGTGATTGAACGGTATTCCCATGTCATGCACCTGGTGTCTAATATCACCTGTGACCTGAAACAAGGCTGTGACGCCTTTGATCTATTCAAGGCCACCTTTCCGGCCGGGACCCTGTCCGGGGCGCCAAAAATCCGGGCCATGGAAATCATTTCAGAACTTGAAAATCGTCCCAGAGGAGTATATGGGGGGGCTGCCGGGTATATTTCCTTTACCGGAAACATGGATTTTGCCATCACCATCCGCACGGCTGTCATGGAAAATGATACCCTCACCGTCCAGGCGGGTGCCGGGATTGTCCATGACTCAGATCCCAAAACAGAACATGAAGAGTGCAAAAATAAGGCAAAGAGTGTGGAGATGGCCTTGAAACTTGCCCTTTCAGATATTAACGGAGGCAAATAAATGCAGGTAGCCATTATTGATAACTATGATTCTTTCACCTTTAATCTGGTCCACTATGTTCTCCACACCGGGGCCAGGGTAGAGGTTTTCAGAAATGACAAGATCTGTGTGGAGGAACTTAAAAAATTCAACCCAAACGCCATCGTGATATCACCCGGCCCTGGAAGACCTGAGGATGCCGGGATTTCCCTGGATGTTGTTAAACATCTATCGGGTGTAATCCCCATTTTAGGGGTGTGCCTGGGACACCAGACCATAGCCCAAGCGTTTGGTGGAACCATCATCCACGCCAAGAAAATCATGCATGGCAAAACCTCCATGATTGAAGCCAACGGGGAAGATATCTTTTCAGGAATAAAAAGCCCTTTTTCCGTCATGCGCTACCATTCCCTGGCCGTCCGGGAAGAAGATTTGCCAGACTGTCTTGAGGTAACGGCCAGAACAGATGATGGTGAAATCATGGGCATCCGCCACAAAGAACATCCCACCCAGGGAGTGCAGTTCCACCCGGAGTCCTTCATGACCACCGTGGGCAAACGGCTGATCCGGAACTTTATCAAAGGAGTATGAGATGACATTTACAGCAAACCTTAATACCATCATTGGGGGCCAAAACCTTTCCCAGGATCAAATGGCATCCATGCTCACCGATATTTTCTCAGGTGAAATAAAAGAGGCCCAGATCGGCGCTTTTATGGCGGCCCTTGCCACCAAGGGGGAAACCTTTGAAGAGTTGGCAGGAGCTGCCAGGGCCATGCGGCGAAAAGCGATTCGAATCCAGACCCTGTCCAAAAATGTGATCGATACCTGCGGAACCGGAGGGGATTCCTCTGGCTCCTTTAATATATCCACCACCACCGCCTTTGTGGTGGCGGGAGCCGGCGTTACCGTGGCCAAACACGGTAACAGAAGTATCTCAAGCAAATGCGGCAGTGCCGATGTGCTCGAAGCCCTAGGGGTTAATCTGAATATCGATCCTGAAATTGTGGAAGAGGCCATCAACGAGATCGGTATTGGCTTCATGTTTGCCCCCATGTACCACGGATCCATGAAATATGCAGGCAAGGCAAGGCAAGACTGCGGCATCCGCAGCATCTTCAATATGTTGGGGCCGCTTACCAACCCGGCGGCTGCCTCCTGTCAAATCCTGGGGGTCTATGCCCCAGGGCTTACAGAAATGTTTGCACAAGCTTTGAAACTGCTCGGTGTGGAACGCGCCTTTGTGGTCCACGGCCACGACGGCATGGA
>CAXHYW010000456.1:0-4076 GCA_964021475.1 uncultured Desulfobacteraceae bacterium
GAGATTCTCCGGAGTGACTGGAGTTCAGACGTGTGCTCTTCCGATCTTGCTATTCCCAGCTATTCCCACTTAGAATGGTTATATCGCCTGTGTTGTGACGGTGCAAGAAAAATTACCAACTTTAAAAAAGCAATCGCTAAATAAAAAATAACAGTCTTGATAAACAGCTGAAAAATTGATATTAAATAAGATTAAAATTTTGATATAGCCTAAACTATAATAGGATAGTTTGTCCATGACCGCGTTAACAACAGCGTTAAAAAAAATTAAGATTCTACTTGCCTATGATGGGTCCCATCTTGCTCTGGACTCGGTGCAATATATCGGTGAGGTTTTCCCCTGTGACAGGACCGAGGTAGTTATTTTTTATGTGGAAACCAAAATCCCCAGGTCCTTCTGGGAAATGGAGAGGGAGCTTGATTTCCGTTTTAAAACACCTGAAATCCGGGCCAGCATGGCCGAAAGAAAAAAAACGATCAACCTTGCCATGAAAAAGGCTGAGAAACGATTGCTGGACGCAGGATTTCCTGCCGATGCCATTCAATCAAAGGTCCATATCAAAAACCAGGGAGTTGTCCAGGATATCATCGAGGAATCCCACAACGGATATGATGCCCTGGTCATCGGACGCAAGGGGCACAGCCGGATAAAGGATTTTTTCGTGAACAGTCTGCCCATAAAGCTTTTGGGGAAAATCAGAACCATTCCCCTGATTGTTGTTGGGAAGAACCCTGCCCATAAAAACATCATCGTCGCCTTTGACGGAACAAGGGAAATCATGAAGGCCATAAAATCCATGAGTTCCCTGATCAATACCAATGACTGTAAATTGTTAATGTGCCATTCACAAAATCCCCGGTGCCTGTTTCGCCCCCCCCCAAAAAAAGCATCCGAGGACATGTTTGATTTACCCTTGGATTATTTTCTGGAAGCCGGTTTTTCCGTTGACCAGGTTTCCTTTGAAATCATGGAGGGTGAAAAAAATCATACCGCAGGTATTCTCAACAAAGCCCGGTATGGGGATTACGGCACCATTGTTATCGGGAGACGGCGGTTGACGGCGGTGAAACAACTATTCTTAAACCGGGTTGGCAACAAAATTTTCAGCAACGCAGACAATCATGTTGTCTGGATCGTTCAATAATTTTTTCCAGTCCATTGGATCTATTGAAGATGCATGCACAAAAATTTTTAAAAACATGAATAGGGATATATGAGTTTGTTCAAGTTAAAAGAATTTCCAGGGACCGGTAATTTCCGCCACGGCATCCACCCGCCGGACAACAAAGCTTTGTCTCAAGGATCAAAAGTGGAAGTGATGGAGGTACCTGAAAGTGTAACGCTGCCATTGCTTCAGCACTTAGGCGTACCCTGCAAACAGGTGGTCAAGCCGGGACAGACCGTAAGGTATGGAGAAATGATCGGTGAAGGTCAGGCCTTTGTATCCGCCTCCCTCCATTCCCCCATTGCCGGAAAAGTAAAGCGGGTAAATGTGGTCACCCTGCCAAACGGCAAGCATCTTCCAGCCATCACCATCCAGGCCGATGGGGATCAGATCCCCCCGCAAAAATTATGGGATGAGATGAGATCAAAGAACTGGCCAAGGGACTGCATTTCCATTTATGATCCATTGACCATTGTTAAGATCATCCACGATTCCGGAATTGTCGGGTTGGGGGGAGCTGCATTTCCCACCCATGTAAAGGTCACCCCCAATGATACCCGGATGATCGATACCCTCATGATCAACGGATGTGAATGTGAACCCTATCTCACCTGCGATTACCGGTTGATGGAAGAAGCGGCAAGGGCCATTGTTACCGGCGCTCTTTTAACGGGCCGTGCCGTATCCGCAAGGGAGATTGTCATCTGCGTGGAAGACAACAAACCCGATGCGGTCAAAAAACTTAAGGAAGCCACGGAACAGACCGTCATTAAAATTGCCGTCTTAAAGACCAAATATCCCCAGGGAAGTGAGAAACAGCTGATAAAATCCGTGCTGGGTCTTGAAATCCCCTTGGGAGGCCTGCCCTCGGATGTGGGGGTTGCCATGAGCAATGTCGGAACCATGGCAACGGTGGCAAGGGGAGTTATTAAAGAAGCCCCGTTAACCCACCGGGTGATCAGTGTATCCGGACGGGGGATAAAAAACCCTAAAAATCTCTTTGTTCCCATTGGCATCTCCATGGGGGAGGTGATAAAATTTTGCGGCGGTATCACCCGGGATGCCGCTAGAATTATTGCCGGCGGCCCCATGATGGGATTTAGTTTTTCAGACCTGAGCGCCCCTGTCACCAAGGGAACCTCTGGGCTGACCGTGCTGACCCATGACGAAATCTCCCAGGGAAAGGAAACGCCCTGCATCCGTTGCGGACGCTGTGTGGACGCCTGCCCCATGAACCTGGTTCCCACAAGACTTGCCCTGGCAGCCCGTTACAACAACCCCTCCATTGCAAGCCAATATCATATCCACGCCTGTTTTGAATGCGGTTGCTGCTCCTATGTCTGTCCGGCCAAAATCAATCTGGTTCAGCTGATTCGAACCGGAAAAACACTGGTTGCCGCCTGGGCAAGCCGATAAAGAAAGAGGTGCAGATGCACATACCGAGAATAAAAAGCCCCATCATAATACAAGGAACGAATGCGTGTCAGATATAATAAAAGAACCAGAACCCATGAATCCGCCTGATTGGACGGATGAAAATGCGGCCCTCATCCATGTGGCACCCTCTCCCCACATAAACGATGCGTCGGCCCGCACTCAAAAGATGATGACAGATGTGATACTGGCCCTGCTGCCTATCATTATTTTGTCCATCTACCTGTTTAAATTCTATGCCGTCAAACAACTATTCATCTGCGTTGTCGCCTGTATGGGGGCGGAACTTTTGTTTGTCAGGATGCGGGGCAAGGCCCTTACCCTGAAAGATTGTTCCGCTGTGGTCACCGGTATTATTCTGGCCCTGTCCCTGCCGGGATCAGCCCCCTGGTTCGTGGGGGTCTTGGCCTCGGTGGTCGCCATAGGAATCGGGAAGATCATCTTCGGGGGGTTGGGCATGAATATTTTTAACCCCGCCATGGTGGGCCGGGCCTTTGTGATGATCGCCTTTGCCCAGTTGATGGGAGCGGCCTCCTATGAGAATATGACGGGGCTTGTGGATGCAGTTTCCGGGGCAACCCCCTTGAGCGCATTAAAATTTAATGGCCTTTCAACGGGAACCGCCTCTCTTTTCTGGGGGACTACCAATGGCTCCCTGGGTGAAACCAGTACCGCCGCCTGCCTTTTAGGGGGGTTGTTTCTTGTTTTCAGAAAAACTGCCTCCTGGCAGATACCCGCAGGGATATTGTTGTCCGTGGCCCTCATTGCCGGGATCACGGATATGGCCGGTTCCCATTCAGGACTTTTTTTGGTTCACCATCTGTTTGGCGGGGCGCTTATGTTCGGGGCATTTTTCATTGCAACGGACCCGGTGACCTCCCCCCTGACCCCCAGGGGAAAATGGATATTTGGTTTTGGAACGGGTTTCCTAATCATGATCATCCGGCTTTTTTCCGGCTATCCAGAAAGCGTCATGTTTGCTGTTCTCATGATGAATGCCGTTACCCCGCTGATTAACCGCTGGACCACCCCCCAACCCATGGGAGAAGCCTGATATGCACTCATTTAAAGACAGCAATCTTTTCCAGGCCTGGCTGGTGCTGGTACTTGCCACAGCTTTTGGAATAGCCCTTGCCGGAGTCCAGACAAAACTGGGGCCCGTGATTGAGGCAAACAAGACCCGGGAAACCCTGGCAAAAATTCCCGCCCTTGTCCTGGGAGAAGATCAGGCTGCAACGCTAGCCAGC
Source organism: uncultured Desulfobacteraceae bacterium (assembly GCA_964021475.1). GTDB lineage: Bacteria > Desulfobacterota > Desulfobacteria > Desulfobacterales > Desulfobacteraceae > NBML01. The sequence continues at coordinate 3,847 of CAXHYW010000456.1, forward strand.
CAGAAAAAGTCTCTTTCCATCACCTCCCGGACCATTGAAATTGAACGAAACGGGATTAAAAAATTTTATACCGTCTATGATGCTTTTCTTAAAGATGGCACCCTGGCAGGACATGTGGCCAAGGCATCCGGCCAGGGCTATGCCGATAAGATTGAACTGCTGCTAGGCCTTGATGCAAATGCAAAAACCATTACCGGTCTTTTTATTCTGGACCAGAAGGAGACCCCGGG
>CAXHYW010000457.1:0-4075 GCA_964021475.1 uncultured Desulfobacteraceae bacterium
CTGTTTTGAAATTTATCTGATCATTGGGAAATTGAGGTATCCGTATAACCTGGTGGTAAAACTTTTGTATGGATGTGGGTGTTTTAACTATTCATGACGGCAAAGGGAAGAAAGATCGGTGCCTTTGTCGGTAAAGATCATGCCGGAGATTGACCAGCAGATTGAGGTGGTAAGGAAAATACACCGACAGGACCTTGAAGAGGGAACTTCCGGTGTGTTCATGTTTGAAGTTATTGAGAAAAAGAATTAAAAAGTCTTCTGGATTTTTAGCGAAATTCTTCGTGACTTTTCTGTGAGAGATGTTGAGTGAAAGGAATGTAAAAAAATAGCTCCGCCTTTTCCATTACATGGATCGTGTTGGGGGAAAAGAGATACTAATTCCATATAAGGAAAAAATAAAAAAAGCAATCAGGGAAAACCTGAATTTTTGATTTTCCCCAAAAAAAAAGATCTCCATATACCCGGCGGGTATATGGAGATCTTAACTGGCGGATTAAAATGACTTGCTTGTGGCTATCCCAATATTTTCTTCAGGTCGCCTTCCGGGGTGCCATTGGGGGTGAGGTTATAGTTTTTAACCAGCACATTTAAAACATTGGGCGTTACAAAGGCTGGCAGGGTGGGCCCAAGGTAGATGTCTTTGATCCCCAGATGGAGAAGGCTGAACAAAACTGCAACCGCTTTCTGCTCATACCAGGAGATGATAAAGGACAGGGGCAGTCCGTTGACATCGGTGTCAAAGGCTTTGGCCAGGGCCACGGCAATCAGGACGGCTGAATGGGTGTCATTGCATTGTCCCACATCTAAAAGTCTGGGGATTCCGTTGATATCTCCCAGCTGCTGTTTGAAAAATTTGAATTTTCCACAGGCCAGGGTCATGATAATACTGTTGTCCGGTGCTTTCTCAACAAATTCCGTGTAATAATTTCTGGATTTTTTCACCCCGTCGCAACCGCCGACCAGGAAGAAATGACCAATGGAGCCGTCTTTTACGCCTGCCACGATTTTATCAGCAACCCCCAGGACGGCTTTGTGACCGAATCCCACCAGGATTTCCATGTCAGGTTTGTCCTCTGAATACCCGGGAAGCGACAGGGCTTGATCCACCAAAGGTCCCAGGTTGTTTTTATTGATATGGACGACGCCGGGCATTCCCACGGTACCGGTGGTGAAAATGTTCTTCTTGTAGGACTGTTTGGGTTTCTGGATACAATTGGAGGTCATGAGAATGGACCCGGGAAACTGGGCAAACTCTTTTTTCTGGTTCTGCCATGCCGTGCCGTAATGGCCGTAGAAATGGGGAAATCTTTCTTTGAGTTTTGGGTAGCCGTGGGCGGGCAGCATTTCACCATGGGTATAGACAAAAATGTTTTTCCCGGCACTGGCTGCAAGAACCGCTTCCAGATCGATGAGGTCATGGCCGGAGACCAGGATCGCCTTGCCTTTCTTGGCTCCCAGGGGAACCTTTGTGGGGACGGGATCTCCATAGGCACCGGTGTTGCCCAGGCTGAGCAGTTCCATGGCCCGAAGGTTTTTCTCTCCACATTCAAGGACAAGGCCCAAAAGGGCATTCATGTCCAGACTTTTGTCTTCCAGGGCAGCAAGTCCCCGGTGGACATATTCATAATTGGCTTCATCTTCCTGGTCATGTTCTGCGGCATGATCGGTGTAGGCCGCCATCCCCTTGAGACCAAAAAGAAGCATGTGCTGGAGGGAGCGGATATCCGGATCCACATCGGTATCCGACATGAGACCGAAGCTTGCGCCTTGTTTGGCCATGCCCTCCACGGTGGGTTTGAGTTTCAGGGTCAGGCTTTCGCTTTTGCTGTCAATGGTGCCGCCGGCAGCTTTCACCCGTTGGATCATCTTATCCCTGAGGGAGACGGATTTGAACAAAAGATCCTCAAACCGGTAGGGGTCAAATTCCACATTGGTCAGGGTGGCAAACATGGCCAGACAGGTAAACCGATTGGTTTCAACATCGGAGATATTCACCTTTCTGCCAGCAACGGCTGCAATGGAAATCCCTTTGAGGGTATAGATGAGAAGATCCTGGAGCGCCGCAACTTCAGGTGTTTTCCCGCAGACACCGATACTGGTACATCCTCTGCCGCCCATGGTCTGTTCACATTGGTAGCAGAACATTTTGGTTTTCTTCTTATTTGAGGCAAAGGCTGTTCCAGAGGATAGAATGGCGGGAAGCAGGGCGCTTCCGGTGACGGCCAGGGTGGTTTTTTTAAGGAAATTTCTTCTTGAGATGTCTTTCTTTTTCATGGTGTCTCCTTCTTAGTGTAAAAAGAACGGTGCATTTCGCATCGCCAGCGATGCCGCCTTACATTAAATATGAGGGCATCATAGCGTAAAGGATGGATGGGGTTCCTTGATGTAGATCAAGAAAAAAATAAAGTTAAAAAATAAAGTTAAAAAAAACGGTTTAAAAAGTACTGTTTGGAATCGGCGGGGAGTTAATTATGAATCAGTGGGACCTAATTTATCCTTGATTTCGGTCGTTGTCAAGTCACTTGTCGCCTAACTTATTCTTAAATGCACATCCTTGATTTGTGATTCCCCAAAAAATGTCATATAAGATTTAGTCGCTGTTTTCTTTGGGATGGCGGCATTAATAACAAAAATTTATGTGGACGGATATGGATATACGAGACTGGCACCGACTGACCTTTAATGACACCCCTGTATATGTGCTGCCGGACGGACCGGACTGGATACTGCCCAATCCTGCGGGAGACCGGCTGATTCAAACTTTGATGGCTACCACCACCACTGTGGATAGCGACAACACCTGTTTTCATGACAGGGTTCGGCAGTTTTACAATGAACTGATACAGCCCGTGGATCAGGGACAATATCCGGGACGCGGGTCATTATTGCATCTCACCCGGTTATCGGAATGCTGGTTTCATATCACGGACAAGTGCAACCTTTCCTGTCGGCATTGCATGTTTTCCTGTTCCCCGACGGACACGGCCACCATGGCACTGAAAGAGTTTACCTCTTTTTTCCTTCAAGCCTTTGATCTGGGGGCCAGGACATTTTTCCTCACCGGCGGGGAGCCCATGGTGCATCCTGATTTTAAAGCGATCTGTACCCGTGTGCTGGATCAGTCCCCTGATACGTGTCTGGTGATTCTGACCAACGGTCTTTTAATCGATACCTTTCTGCCCTTTTTAAAAACCCTTCCCCAGAATCGGGTCCATTTTCAGATCAGCCTTGACGGGGAGAAATCCACCCATGACTGGATCCGGGGCACGGGTACCCATGAACGCTTGTTGAAAGGGCTTGCGGGATTGACGGCCATTAACCGTCAGGTTTCCCTTGCCATGGCGGTCAGTCAGGACAATCTGGATGAGATGGCGGGTTTGGTGGATGTTGCCGCTCAATATTCCATTTCCAATATCCATTATCTCTGGATGTTTGCGAGGGGAAATTGGGAACAAAACAGACGCATTCCTTCTTTGGAGATTTTTGTCTCTCTGATGGCGGCCCATGAAAAAGCGGTCAAAAAAGGGATCTCCATTGATAATATTGACACCATTGAACGCCAGGTGTTTTCCCCCAGGGGGACCAAATACGATCTGGGCACTGCCGGATGGGAATCTTTGGCCATTGGACCCGATGGGGATGTATATCCTACACCCGCTCTGGTCCGGGAGCCCAAGGCCCTGTGTGGCAATGCCAATGATGGCCTTGAACAGGTGTGGAAGGAGGGGGCCCTGCTGTCCCATATCCGTGGTCTTTCCATTGTTAAGGAATCTTCTTTAAATGAAGATCCACTTAGATTTCTGACAGGTGGTGGGGATCTGGATCATAGTTTTTATCATTCCGGTTTGTTTGCAGGCCATGACCCTTATATGGATTTGTACGGACGCATTGTTTTATGGCTCATCATTCGGTCCTCCATATATACAAAGGGACATGGGACAAAGGTCTTGTGGCCCTGTGTAACCCTGCGCATGGGGGATCGGCTCTTAAACTGCGACAAACCCCACGGTCGGGTGGCTCTGACCCATTCCAATTGTGTGCTTTCCCTGGGCTCTTTAGCGGAGGGTGTCAGCGG
>CAXHYW010000458.1:0-4067 GCA_964021475.1 uncultured Desulfobacteraceae bacterium
GGACCCCACAATCCTTAGGTTGCGGGGTTATAAAAATCCGGCTTTTTTCATATCGTCCACAATGAGTCCGGTGGTCTCTTTCACCAGTCTTTTTCTGGAATCCGGGTTGACGCTCCGGGTTGCTCCGGCCCAGACCATTTTCTTTGTTTTTACTGAAAAAACAGTGACTTCAAGCCGGACAACGGTATTGGTTACCGTATAGCCGGGGGTGACGACTCTATTGTAGGAAACGGCATAATAGTCGTACATGCCATGACCAAAGCCCATCATGGGCTCATAGGATACCCTGGGGGGGATATATTTTTCTTCTTTTCCCACCCCTTTGAGGGTGGCAATCAGCACGGCATCGGCATTGGTTTTCTGGACAGCGGCAATTATTTCTTCCTTTTCATCATAATCTGAAGGGTTGGGCATGAGAGAATATCCGGTGACGGCCTGATGTTTTCCCTTTTCGAGGGCCATTACAACACTATCCTCGTAAAGACGGCGGTCCAGATCATTTTTAAATACCCCGAGAACCAGAATTTTCCCCAGGGGCTTGTCTTGAAAGGCTGGCTCATGCCAGGATTGAACCAATTTGCTTGAGGAACATCCCCCCAAGGTGAATATCCCAAAAATCAGTATCAGTAAAACCGACAGTCTTTTCTTATTGAAACACATCATTTCCCATCCTGTTGTAGATTGATTAGGAGCCCTGGGTGGCCTTTGGGGCTATTTCCTGGGCGGCCTTTTCTTCTGTTTCGTCTAACCAGCCGCCACCCAGAGATTTATACAGTTTTACATAGGCATTGAAATAATTTCGTTTTAGTTCTGAACGTTCCAATTGGGCACTGAACAGTGTCCGCTCTGAATCCAATGCTTCCAGGTAACTGCTGACCCCTTTATCATAGCGCTCAAAGGAGAGCATATTGGCATTTTGAGCCGCAGCCACTTTCTGTTCAATCGCCTTTTGTTCCCTTTGATAGGTTTCTATGTCAATCAAGGCATCTTCTACTTCTGAAAAGGCCGTTAGTACGATATTTTCATAGGTGTACAGCGCCTGTTTTGTTTTTTCGGTTTCAATGTCTACTTTTCGTTTGCTCTTGTCAAAATCAAAGAGAGGACTGACAAGGCCCGCACCCACGGACCAGATGCCACCGCTGGTGGTAATGGAACCTAGATCACTGCTTGCTACCCCGAGAAGGCCGGTTAAGCTGATGGCGGGAAACCGTTCGGCAACGGCGATGCCAATTTGTTCATTCTGGGCTTTGAGCAGGGCCATGGCCTCACCGATTTCAGGTCTTCGCTCAAGTAGTTGGGAGGGGAGAAAACCGGGGACAAATGGCGGAATACTTTGCAGATCCAAAGGCTGGCCGCTTTGGATCTCTTGGGGGAGTTGACCCATGAGAATACCCAGGGCATTCTCCGCATTGCCGATGGCGCGTTCATATTTGGGAATGGATCCGGCTGCGATGGCACTTTGAATCTGGGCCTGGTTGACATCAATTTCAGGAATGATGCCTTTGTCAAACCGCATCTGAATGATCCCAAGGCTTTTAGTTCTCGAAACAAGGGTTTCCCTGGAAATTTTTAAGCGTTGGTGATAATCCAGCAACAGATAATAGGTGCTGACCACATCGGTGATCAAACCGATTTGAATGGTTCGAATACCATATTCAGATGCCAGAAGTCTGGCTCTAGCCGATTCAGTGGACCGCTTGAATTTTCCCCAGAAATCCAGTTCCCAGTTCAGCATGGGGGCGATATAGACGTTGCCTGTGGTAACCGTTGAGCGGGAACCGCCATAATTCCCCGTGGTCCCCCCCCCCTGGAGGCCAATGGCAGGATATTCGTCTGCTTTATAATAACCAAGTTCAGCCCGGGCCTGCTCAATACGGCTCAGGGCAATCATTACATTTCTATTGTTTTCAAGGGCGGTATTGACCAGTTTGAAGAGAATGGGATCATCAAATAGTTCCCACCATTTCAGGTCGCTTTTGGTGTTTGCCTCTTGTTTTGGCGTATGGGCAAATGTATCCGGTGTTTCAACTTTAGGGGGGGTAAAATCTGGACCCACAGTGGTACAGCCTTGAAAAAACAAAGGAATAAGAAGGACTAGTCCAATAATTGCCGGTGAATATTTTCCAAATTTCATTATTTATTCCTCTTTTTTAGTGCTCATGTTTAATTCTCTCTTTTTCTCATACCCGGCGATTTTACCAATAAAAATAAACAGCATGGGGTAGAAAACCAGGCCCAGAATGGTTGCCAGGGCCATCCCCCCCAAAAGGGACATTCCCATTACCTTTCTGGCTTCGGCACCGGCACCGGTGGCAATCACCAGGGGTAAAATGCCCAGGATAAAGGAAAAGGCTGTCATGAGAATCGGTCGGAACCGCAGTCTGGCCGCCTCAAGGGCGGAATCGTATAGGGACAGGCCCTCATTAAATTTTTCATTGGCATACTCAACAATGAGGATGGCATTTTTGGCGGCCATACCAATGAGCATCACCAGAGAAATCTGGGCAAATATATTGTTTTCATAGGCCAGATCGAATTGACGGGCCACAAGGACTGCCAGCAATGCACCAAAAATTGCAAAGGGAGTTCCCAGAAGGATGCTGAAGGGAAGTGACCAGCTTTCATATTGAGCTGCCAGAATCAGAAAGACAAAGAGGAGGGAAAAGACAAACACCATTGACCCGGAACCTGCCGCCTCTTTTTCCTGGTAGGACATATTGCTCCAGGAGTAGGTCATATCATCGGGAAGTATATCCGCTGCCACCTCTTCCAGGGCGGTCAGGGCCTGGTCCGATGTATACCCCTTGGCCGGGCTGCCGCTTATTTCCGTGGCCCTGAGCAGATTAAACCGGTTGGTGTAGTCTGCGCCAAAAACTTCACGGACCTTTATAAAAGCTGAAAGGGGCACGCTTTTCCCCTCCCCGTTTTTGATAAAAAACAGCCCAATTTTTTCTTCACTTTCGCGGTATTCCGGCTCTGCCTGGATATAGGCCTTGTAAAGCCTTCCAAATCGATTGAAGTCATTGACGTAGGCACCTCCCAGGAAAGCACCGATGGTGGTGTACATATCATTGAGGGAGATCCCTGCCTTCAGTGCCTTGTCCCGGTCAATTTCAATAAATTTCTGGGGAACACTGGGGCGGAAGGTGGTATAGATCGCCCCGATTTCCGGTCTGCTCTGGGCGGCTTTAATAAAATTTCCGGCCTGCTCTCCCAGGTATGCCGGGGTGTTTCCCCCTTTGTCCTGGAGCATCATACTGAACCCCGAACCGCTGCCCAGACCCGGAATGGCCGGCGGACCAAAGGCAAATACCTGGGCCTCGTTCACCCCGAAGAAAAAATCACGGTTCAGTTCCCGAACCAGCTCCTTGACGGTTTTTTTACGCTGGTCCCAGTCTTTTAAGGAAAGAAATAAAAAGCCTGCATTGGGGCTCATACTTCCGGAAAGCATACTGAATCCTGTGGCCGTGGTAACAAATTCCACTTCCGGATATTTTTGGACCAGTTGTTCTACCTTTTTGGTGATGACATCCGAGCGTTGAAGGGATGCGGCATCGGGGAGCTGAACATTCACAAAGAGATATCCCATATCCTCTGCGGGCATAAACCCGCCGGGAAGTGTTTTTCCGACCATGCCCGTACCAACGGTGATGGCAACGATAAAAATAAGTCCCATAACGATTTTCCGGGCAAACATGTGTGCAAAGCCCATATAGGCGTTGGTTGAACGATCAAAGATTTTATTAAAGATTGAAAAAAACCATCCCAGGGGGCCTCTATAGGGAGTAGGGTGCTTGAGCAGCAGGCCGCAAAGGGCCGGACTCAGGGTCAGCGCATTGATGGATGAGAAGAGAACGGAAACGGCAATCGTGATGGCAAACTGCTGATATAGGCTGCCCGTGATCCCACCCATCATGGCCACGGGAACAAAAACCGCCACCAGCACAAGGGTGGTCGCAATGACAGGGGCGGTTACCTGTTTCATGGCAAGGTTGGTTGCCTCTTTGGCATCCATCCCCTTTGCCATGTTCACCTGAACCGCCTCCACCACCACAATGGCATCATCC
>CAXHYW010000459.1:0-4065 GCA_964021475.1 uncultured Desulfobacteraceae bacterium
CTACACATAGGGGCACACTCTTTCCCTACACGACGCTCTTCCGATCTCCAGAGCACAAATACGTGCTCGGCTTAACGTCCAATAACGGTATTGACTAAGGATGCCAATGAAAAGATTTCTGTCTCCATGCACGATAACCCTGCTGCAGCCGGTTTTGTTTGCTTCCTCTGCAACTTGTGAGATCAGTCTTTTCTGAACCGTTTGTATCTGACGTGATATCGAGGAAGACGAAGACACAACAAAAAAATGCCAGGAAGAACTTATATCTCGAGTTATGATCTCAACTTCATCAATCGATACTATTTCATTTGTAATAGAAAAAGACGGAGTTAGAAGGCGCTTAAGTTCGGCATAAAATTCTTTGCGCTCATCTCTGTTTGGGGATGTATTTGCCCGGTCACGAGACTCTTTGAAAGGCTGGGCTACTGCCAGGGTATCTTTCACAATCTGCCTGTCATACCCATTCAGGCCATAGAGATCAAAAATAAATTCATTGATCACATGCCACGGTTTGTTGGGCGACACTTCAAGTTGATTGGAAAGATTTAGTATTCGTTCTCGTTGAGGTTCGGTCAGTGCATCAATTTTTGGAAAAGGAAAATTTTCAATAGTCTCTTTGAGAAAGGTCCTTCGTTCTGCAGCCATTCTCGAACTTGTCATCAAGACATGATACCTGAATAATTCGGTATGAGTGATGAGATGAAGAAGTGCAACCGCCGAATCCGCTTGCTTGCCCCCCGCGGCGGAAAAACCGTAATAGCTTTTGCTAAAGACAATTGGTTTCCGGACAATCCATGATTTGGGAGAGATTGGCGACTTCCCTGACGATTCTGGTACAATAAGCAGAGGTGGGGTATACAACTCAATTTGTCTTGGTCTATGTACAGTAGGATGTTTGAATTTATCAAATAATGATGTAACCAATGAGAAAGAAGCATTTTGGGGTTTAGCAAAGACGGGCAAATCACGCATGAAGGTTGCATCAGACTGTTTCTGTTTAGGAGATAAGTTATACCCTAAACCAGAATAGAGGCCATTTTTTTTCCAATACGCCAAGACAGTATGCCAGCCAAGGTTACTAAGTTTCTCTAAAACTTCAGTATCAAGGACGGTTCCTAAAGCAAGTGTTTTTAATAATTGTGAGTTCCTGATAACATCTGAGGTAGCCACCGGTTGCGCCGATTGATAATCAATTCGAAGCCTGCCCTTGTCGTTTAGACTTCGCTCATAATGGGGAGTGACAAAATAAAACTGATGGTTGATGGATGGTATGCGATTACGCGCGAACAAGAGCATGAACGGCTGGCTCATGCCCGGCCAAACAGCATTACTATCCGACAGGTTTGACCCATTTAGTATCCCTGTGATTTCAACACCCCTCAGTATTGCATTAAATGCTTTTGTACCGGGATCGGTTTGTTTGAGAAATATTCGGCCGGGCAAGGCCAAGGCGATAATTCCATTTGGTTTTGCCCATTGAACCGATTTCCACAAAAACGGCAGGTCAGGATTGTTGTCGGGATTATTGTATGTCTTTGAAATATCTTCCAGCCCACGATCCTCAAGAATTCGGCGAGTTAATTTGGTGAATTCTTTGTTGTCCCCTTTCAAACGGCTCCAGGGAGGATTGCCTATGATCATATCGAAACGGTTATTGAACTCTTTGGAAATGTCCGGACGTAAGCTGCCCAGCACAAATTCTTTTATTTCCTTTTCTTCGGGTCGTCTATGGTTATAAAGCACAACGCCCTGAAGCGGTTTTGGGAATTTCAGACTTTTCGGTGGACGGGGTGTTCCATTCAACTCAATGGCAGTAATGTAAAGCGATAATGCAGCCAAGCGAAGTGCGGATTCACTGATATCAAACCCGCAAACTTGGTGGTAAAGAATTGACTGAATTGTTTTTGTATCCGGTCTTTTACCATCATACTCCCATCGAGCCGCGACAAGTTTTCTGAAGGCCAGAACAAGGAAAATTCCCGCCCCGCAACTCGGATCGAGAATTTGAGCATCTTTCTTTTCAGCGACACCATCAAACGCATCATCTACTAAGTATTGGGCTATGTTCTTGGGTGTGTAATATACACTTGTCAGTTCTCTTTGTTGAGAATCCCAGATTTTGCTGAAATTTTCATATACCTGGCTGAGGACGCCGATAGGGATGTGGGCAAAGTTTAAATCATCCCAATCTATTACGCCTTGAAAGGCATTTATTCCGGCATGCTCCCACCCCTCAAGGATAGCCCTCAGATGGAGGAACAATTTTCCGTCAGTTTTTTTGTTTGCCTGATTAAAAACATCCAAATAACTTCCGGAAAGGGGAAGTAGATCACCGTTGAAAGTTTGGTCAAGCCATTGACATGTAGCGATGGAATTCTTTGCATTAAAAAAGCAGCTGCCCAGAGATTTTGCCTCTGGACATACAGAGTGAAGCTCACCCTGACGAACTATTCCACGATCCCACAGAAAACGGAAAAATAATGCACGGCCAAGAAAGGAAAGGACATCCAAAGGATTAAGATGGTATTTAGATATTAAATCCTTGGACGACTTTGTCATAAGGTCAAGGATTGTTTTGAAAACATAATCAGGAGTTTCAGGCTGACCATCCAGATTAAAGACTCCGCTTACAACACTTTGAAAGAAAAGCGGCGCTTCCAAAGATTCCTGTTTGATTGATCGGCCGTTATTGTTTGTAAGAAGGGAACGGTTTAAGTTAATGGGGTAAACAATCAGCTCTCCAGGATTCAGAATTCCAAGAAATGCCCTTTCTCCCCTATTCGCCAGAAGGCATTGCAAATCTATACGCTTTTCACAGTCAAGATTTTGTATCTGTTCCCCTGATATGATATATAGCAGTGGCCGAGACTGAAACTCAGCAACAGCATCAATTTTGGTATGTCTGTTATTATATACTTTCAACAAATCAAGGTAATCAAGATGTCTTGGAGTTGAATCACCGTCAAGCAATACTAGATTATGACATCCAAAGGCTTTGGCTGTATTTATTATATTCATAAAAAGCCTCGATTCTTTTCCATTCGAACTATCCCCATATAGCGCCCAAGGATACGGATCAGATTCTTTTCGCTCATAGGGTACTCAAAATTTTTAAATGTAGCATTTTCAGATTTCAATATAAGCGAATCAGATGACAGAAATACCCGCTTTAATGTTGCCTCGTGGTCAATAAGGACAGCAGCTATTTCACCATTGTCAACGACATCCTGCCTTCGTATGATAGCAACGTCACCATTTCTAATACCTGCATCTATCATGCTTTCACCAATAACTTTGAGGGCAAAAAGTTCTCCACCACCAAACAAAGCTGGAGAAATGGGTAAGTGATCTTCAAAATTCTGTTCTTCCCACAATGGCACCCCTGCTGCAATGCTACCAAGTAAAGGAATAGAGGGTTCTTTTGAAAAAAGGTTTGGTATCTGTATTAACTTTATACCTCGTGCTTTTCCCAAACTTAACCGAATATAGCCTTTTCTCTCAATTAAAGCAAGATGACTGCGTACAGCATTTTGGCTGCCAAATCCAAAGTGGTCGCGTATTTCTGCCTGTGTTGGAGGATAGCTTTTTTTCATCTGCCATGAGGCGATGAATTCATATATTTTGGATTGCTTGTCTGTAAGTTTTTTCATAAGTGTTGTTATTTAAATAGTGTTATTATGAACACTGATATAATAAACAGTATTTATAAAGAGGGCAAGAACTTTATGCTATTTTTTCTTGCCTCTGATCTTTCTATCCTAATTTAATCTATCCAATTCTAATAATATTTAGATCAAATTTTTATATTAGGCACCCCGAAATAAATATATTTCCAATTTCGGAAGGCCTTGGTTTAATCTGTTGTTTACCCGGATAGAAACATGATACAAATCTTATTTTACAACCAGAAGATGATTGAAGATACACATAGTTAAGGAGAAGAAAATGGGCAATAGACTCAGAAGTTTGGATACAGTGGAAGGCAGAAGAATGGCCGGGGCGAGAAGCCTTTGGCGGGCCAACGGGATGAAAGACAAGCAAATGGGAAGACCTATTATTGCCATC
>CAXHYW010000460.1:0-4057 GCA_964021475.1 uncultured Desulfobacteraceae bacterium
CAAATTCTTGGTCATGCAATTCAGCAGAAAGAACTAAAACGACAAAAGAAAAAATTTAAGGGGTGATAATATCCTTGCGCAGCCTTTGCTGCAAAAAAAAATGAGGCGAAAAATAAAAATTAGGGAGCACTACGTTCAATTTTCAAAAAAAATGGTGTTTCTTTCGTGAATATCATTCATGACATGTTTTCTTTTATAAAACACCGCTACAAATTTAAGAGGGGTTGCGATTTTTTTACAAAAAGGGCGGTTCCCGGTCAGGCACTATTTAGCCGGAGCACTTTTTAATATTTGTTCAAACGTGACGGCCGGGACATGATGACATTCATCGATAATAATCATTCCATAATCTTTTATGGATTCCTTAACAACCCCCCTGACATTCATGGATTGCATGATTGCCACATCCACGATTGAGCTTAGCCGGTCTTTACCGGCAGCCATGTGACCGATTAAATTCTGTTCCCTTTTTCTGCCTCTTTTTTGGGGCAACTTTGGAAGAGATTCATTGATGATGAGAAATTGTTCTAATCTTTCCCGCCACTGAGCGAGCAACTGCTGCCGGTGAACCAATACCAGCGTATTCACTTTTTTTATACTGATCAATTTTGCGCCAATAACGGTTTTCCCAAATGCGGTTGTAGCGGATAAGACACCATTCTCATGACCAGACAAAGCATCAAGCGCACGCTGCTGTTCATTGCGCAGTTCGCCTCTGAATTCTACATTGATCCTCTTTCCCGGACTTGATTCATCCTCCTGTATTAGCATAACGTTTCGTTCTTTTAACAAAAAATTGATATCATCTTCGCATCCCCGGGGCAGCGCCAAGTGATTTTCATAATCATCCGAACAAGAGATGACCCTTGGTTTGCCAAAGGTCGACAGTCTCATGGCCTGGGCCTTATAAAATTCTGGATTTTTAAACGCCGCATATCGTTTCAGGGTATTCAGTGCCTTTTGGCTCAATCCGTTTTTTTCAACATACAGCATGCCGGATCTAACCATCTTAACCGTTTTGGGAAAATCATCCTTTTTTAGCTCAATGGGTTGTTTTATCCACGGCTTTGATTCTGAATTTTCAATTTTAAGCATTCCCAGTTCATTTCCCCGGGTCAGCTTTGTGATAAACAACATCAGATCTTTTTCGCTCAGCTTTTGAATACCGGATAGAAATTGCCATTGGTCCGGATATGGCACTAAGTTTTCATCGATAAAAACAGAATTATTGTTGTCCCTTGGCATTTTCTGGAGCGGCAGGGCAATCAGATTACCAAAGCCGCCTTTTGGCATGGTATCCTGATTGGGAAACAACCTGTCATAGGACTTAAATGAGATTTCATGCCGCCTGCCCATTGAATGGGTCAGCAATGAAGTCCCGAATTTCCGCGCTGGAACAGCACTGATTTTTTGTTCAAAGAAAAACCATGCATGGCACCCATTACCGGATTGTGACCGCTCTATCGCAACCGGAATTTCAAATTTTGAGCAGGTGTCTCGTATCACCGCAATATCTTTTTCCCACCCTTCCTTGTCAAAATCAATGGCCAGAAAATAGCAGGTTTCATCAAGCTTCATGGGATAAACCCCGATGATTCCCCCACCCCTGAGATGCTTTTCAATTACGGATTCATCTAAAGGCCCATAAGATTGTTTTCCACACATAGAGCATTTGATTTTGGGCTTATTACAAATACCGGGTGCCCATTCATTCAAACAAACCGGACTGTATCCTGAAAATCCTTTTTTATTCTGCCATTTTTTTGCATACACGTCTGTCCTGCCTTTGAACAGGGACATAAAAAGAGCAATTTTTTCATCGTTTTCAGAATACCGGGTAACCGGTTTGTCATTGGAAAAATTGCCATCTAAATCGGCCTCACCGGATTTTTGGTTTGAAATGGGCTCTTCCGGTTCTGGAAACAGAGATTCCCGTGTCTGGACGGTCCCTTTCTGGGGTATAATAAATTCAGAGTTGGTTTCTATTTCTTGTATTTTTGCTTTCAGACATTTGTTCTCTTCAAGCAGCGCTTTATATTTCTTTTCCAACTCATCATATCTATTGAGATTCATTTTCCTTTTTGCCCGTTTCATCCGGGCCCCCGGAATAATATTTTTGCTTCGGACTCCTGGGGGTGTCCGGCATGGTCAGGACCAACCTTCCTTCGGCCAGCAGGGGCTGCAAAATTTTAGACCGGAAATATTCCCTGTGCTTCAACCCCAGGTGGTCCATGATTTCAGCGGTTGATCTGGGTATTTTACAAAATCCTATAACTTTATGACGTCTTTTTACTTGCTCGGTAACTTGCTCGGTTACTTGCGCGGTAACTTGCTCGGTCAGGGGAATAATTATCCTGAAAATGTCTTCTTCCAGCAGTTGCGGGTCGGCACCGGAATAGGCTTTTGTAAAAAGAAAAAGATTTTTTACGCCCGACCCAAGTTCGTCAGCCCGCCCCATCTCCTTAAATACCCGTGCGATAACAGGATTTTTTGGAAAAGGGGTAAAGTTTGTCGGATCAATAAGACCATGGCCATGGGGTTTGTTTGCATTTTCCGTATACACACGGTTTTCTTCAATAATGAACTTTGCCGGAAACGGGTTTAAATACTCACGATGAATCAGGCAGTTGGCTGTCACTTCCCTGAAAATCCTGTCCCTCAGGCTAACCCGCTGATCGCCAATCAAATAAAACTTATCCGGCAGATGTTTTGCCATAAATCCCATAATCCGGTCATAACTTTCAATCAAATTGGTTCTGATATCATCCCGATCATCGTATCTATCAATATCATCCACCCTGAGAAGGGCATCTGTTTTATGGTGGGGCAGGATGTTCAAAATGACAGCATCATGGCCAAACAACAACACAGCCGCCAGTGTAAATCCTTGTTTACCAGACTGATAGTCCTTATGAAACAGACGGGCACTTTTCAACAATTCCATGTCATCCAATTCAGCCCAGGGGTGGTCCGGCCGCTGGCCCCGGGCAAGTTTTCTCACCCGCTGGATAAGGTCGATTCGCAGATCTTCCAGTGTGACAAAGGGATAAATTCGATTTTCCGAATATAGAGTTCCGCAACCAGGTTGGTGTTATCAGTGATATTGAAATCACCATCTTCATTCCGATCGTAAATCTTATTGTTGCATCGATGCACCTGTGAACTTTCTGGAATATCCAGCAAAAGCAGATGCTTCCCATTAATTTTAATTTCTTCAGGCAAAATGTACAACGGTGGATTCAATTTTTGCGGATTATTCAAAGCAGTAACCAGATCTTTTTTCATCTGGTCAAGGGCATCTTCTTTGATCCCAGTTATCGTGCCATCATCCTCCACACCCAAAACGACCTGCCCACCGTTACGGTTGAGAAAAGCACAGATACTCGGATAGACATCCGAGGTCACTTTTTCCCGGCTTTTTTTGAATTCAACGGTCAACCCTTCACCGTTGGAGAGAATATCTATAATCTTTTTCATTTTAATACTTTAGCAGTTTTTCTAATCACAATCAGCCCTTTTGTTAAAAACCATCCGCTTTTCTTTGGGCGGTACCAGTTGAATCACCCCATTAATCTTTTTAACGACAGGGCTTTCACCATACAGATCATAAAATTCTTCGGTTGTCTCTTTTGCCGCACCCATAATCTTATCTGACATATTCACGATGCTTTTCTCTATAATCTTGTATTTGCATCTAAGGATTCATCATAACGAGTAATCAGGGTTTCAAGATACCGGGACTTCACCTGTTTACTGGCCATGATCTGTTTGAACGGGGGAAGTTTTAAAATCACCCCCAGCACCGCAGACAGGGCGCGGTGGCTGAACAGCACCCGGTTGTCAAAAATCAGGTGCTGGAAGGTCCCCCGCTCAATGGCCATGACCACGGAACGGTGGGCGCTGTTCAAGGGGGTGATCACCCGCCGGGCCAGGGGGATAAGTTCCAGGCTGCCCTCCTGGCATACCCGGACACACAGCCCGCACCCCAGACAGATCTCTTGGTTCAACCGGGCGCTTTTCTTTTTGGGGTGTTTCGGGTCATGGGCCGACACCAGGG
>CAXHYW010000461.1:0-4032 GCA_964021475.1 uncultured Desulfobacteraceae bacterium
CAATTAATCTGATCGGAGGAAATTTACGTCAACGACACTGGAAACTATTTTTGACTGTAAACCGGGTGGAAAAATCTTTTTGGGAATTATTCAAACTTGTTTAGAACTTCAAAAATTCATACTTAAATGCTCTAATAAGGATATTACACTGACTCGGTTTTTCTTTTAAAAGGGCCACCATTAATTTTCTTGCCTGATTCTTTTCTTTACATCGATAATAGGCCATTATCAATGACCTGGCATAATACGCCCAGATCTCCTTATTTGTTGATAAAAACTTCTCGTTCTTTTTGAGCATTAAAGATAAATTATTGGCTTCCATTTGGGCAGTGGCTTGTCTGCTTAAGCTTTCTTGCGATTTATAAATGCACACATCAATTAAAATTTCCGGAATCGCAACAAACTTCATACCGGCATTTAACATTCTCAGCAAGAGATCCAAATCTTCCGCAGTGGTCATCTTTGTATCAAAGAGTCCCACACGATCAAAGACATCTTTTTTTATCATTACCCCTAAGCTATTTGCCCAATAGGTCAACATGGGACATACTTCTTTGTTATCGTAGGAGTTTGCCAAAAAGCGGAACTCTTTTTCTTCCACGCAAACATTATTTTCAAAAATTCTATTTTTTTTACCACACCAGGTAAAATCTATCTCTGGAAATTTTTCTAAATGTGCAACTAACTTCTCTAAATATGTTGAATGGAAGATGTCATCATCATCTAAAAAAACGATATGGGAGTGTTTGGCTGCCGCTATCCCTGTATTTCTCGCAGCAGACACACCCAGATTTTCGTCATGGCGTATATACGCGACATTCTCACCTGTTAACCCGGGTTCAATCTGATGATCCCCATTGGATGCATCATCCACAATGATCAGTTCAAACCCACCATAGGTCTGATTAAGGACACTTGAAACCGCCCTTTTTAAGAGATCTAAACGGTTATGGGTCGTGATAATAATACTAAATTCTAACATTGGTAAAAAGCCCCATAAAAAATTGCTATTCCGGCATCCCCTATTCGTCGGGCAGCCTTACATCTAAAAATGATTCCAGCCCCGTGGCTTTTAAATAACACTTGGCATATTTATAAAAAGTTCCTTCAAAATTCCCAAAGGCAATGATAAATCCGGGCCACCCGTCCAGGCATCCCAATTTTAGGAAATATAGAGAAAAAGCGGCCCAAAAACCGTGGAGAACAGCTTTGAACATGCCAGGCGTTTTACCGGATGCAACCATTTTTTCCGCCCCCAGGGTGGAGTATCGATTGGCCTTGTGGATCACCTCTTCCAGATTTTTAAAGGGAATCTGGTTGATAAATGCCTTAAAGTACCCACAGGGATTTTCACTGATCACTTCGTAGCGTTCATGGACCGCATCGGGTTTAAAGACCAGAGCCCCTTTTCTAAAAAGCTGGGGCTGTCTATAATCCGGATAGAAACCAGCATGCCGGATCCATTTGCCCATGAAAAAATTGCGCCGGGGCACATAATAGGCATCCAGACTGCCAGGATCATTTATAATGTCAAGGATCTCCTGTTTTGCGCCACGGGTACACCGTTCATCGGAATCCAGACTGAATATCCAGTCATGGCTACAGGCGGCAATGGCATCATTTCTCAAACTGCCAAACCCATTGAAAGGGATCTGAACCACCCTGGCACCATGGGCTTTTGCTATTTCAACAGTTCCATCGGTGCTGAAGGAATCGGCCACAATTATTTCATCTGCCCATCCCACACTTTCCAGGGCATCTTTAATTTTTTCTTCTTCATTAAACGCAATAATATAGACGGATATTTTTTTCATCAAATAGTTCCTTTAGGCTCACCTTCCAAATGGTTCAAAAACCCATAGACCAAGCATAGCATCAGCAGAGTACCGGTATTTAAAATCTGGGTATCAAGCATCCCCCCCAGAAACAAAACCAGGCCGGTGGAAAAAACAAAATAGCCCACAGGGGTTTTCAGGACCCGCCAGGAGCGGGCAAATAAATTCCAGAATAACCAAAAACAAGAAACAATGCCGACAATTCCAAAACTGACGCCCATATATAAAAAATTATTATGGGGATGTTCCAGAGTATGGCCGTGTGCCCTGGTAATCTCGGGCAGGCTGCCGGTACCGACACCCATGAGGGGATATTTTTTCATCACATCAAGGGTTTCTCTGACCATAAAAAATCGTGGCATTTCCTTGACAGGCTCTCCTGCCAATATTTTTTCTTTGTTTTCATTGTAGGTGGCAAAGGAATCAATCACCCGATTTCTGACAACCGGTGACAGGCAAAGAGAGAATATTAGCCCTGCACAAACCAATACCTTTATTTTTACGGGAAACCCATGGGTAAGATCCCGGGCCACCAGGGGGGATATCAATATAAATATCAAATACCCGCTTCTGCCTTGCAACACGGTCAGATGAAACAAAAAAGCAATAATTAATAAAAGCAATACTGCCTTTGACCCCAAGCTTGTTGCTCGTTTAAAATAAAAAGCGGCCATGAGAATACCGATGATCAGATACATGGAAACCAGGGTATACACGATTCCAAACCCTAAAAAACCAACCTTTATGGGAGCTGCCAGCCCCATAAATTGAATCAAGGCCAGGGCCGCCCCGGCAAAAAGACCGGCCCACAATGCACAGACAACAATAAAGAGACGTTTTTCACTCATATAACAACCGGCGGTGATAACGGCTGCAAGCCAGTATTGGGTCTTTGTGGCATAATCCATACCAAGATCCAGGTTCTGGGAATAGGTCATACCGATCCAGGGCAGGAGAATGAACAGGATCACCGGCCTGAACCATTGTCTTTTCACAACCGAACCCACCTGTAGAAAACGTCCAGAAAATAGCCAAACAGCACAGGCAAGTCCCATGCCGATCAATGGCGGTGCCGTGCCGGTTGGCAAGACTAAAAAGATTAATGCAACACACCCGAAAAGGGCATCATCCACCGAGATCCGGAACAAATAGTTTTTAATCAATTTCATTCATATTACTCTCAACATTCATATTACGCTCATCAATATTACGTTCATCAATATTACGTTCATCCATAGTACGCGCATCGTTGGGGACCAACTGAGTTAACCCGGATTCACAAAAAAAAGCGGCCGAAGCAATTGCATTTTCCAATATTTTATCATTTTTTTCCAAATTATTACGAGAATTTTCCCTATGCCATAAATGATAACAAATGGCTTTAAAGGGGTTTTCTTTTCGCTTCAGGCCATATTTATACAACCGGACAACGATTTCCTGGTCTTCTCTGCCCCACCCCTGGATAGACTGATTGTAACCGTTAATCGCCACAAGATCTTTCCTAAAAAAACCCATATTACACCCCCGAATACCGGAAAGTTTTGGCGTCTTATGGGCAGGCCAAAGAGGAATTCTAAGAATATGATGACTGTTTGAGATATCCAATTTCATCGCATGGACCAACCGCCGGGCAAAGGAATCCATATCAACAAAGGTAAATTGTGGTTCACTCTTTTGATTAACAATTACCCGTTTCCCCTGGAAAAAACACCCTTTTTCCGCCAGAGAAAGATGATCTTCTACAAAATGTTTCTCAGGGATACAATCTCCATCTAACATTATCAGGTAATCTCCCTGGGCTTTCAAAATTGCCTTGTTTCGGATCCTGGAGAGTCGAAATCCCTCGTCTTCCTGCCAAACATGATGCACTGGCAATCTGTTCATATAGGAAGCAAGCATCCGGGCGGTCTCCTGTGTGGAGCCATCATCTGCAATGATAATCTCATGGGGCGGCCAGGTCTGACAGGCCAGACCATCCAGAACCTTTTTTAAGGCCTTTGGGCGGTTGTAGGTGGGAACAATGACGGATATTTTCATGATACCAGACCTTTCTCCTGATGATTTTTTTCCTGGATTGCCGTTAATACATCAGACACGCTCATCTCCTCCATGCATCGGTAATTATCGCAGGGGGTTTGCCGGTAACAGGGCGAGCAATCCAAGTTTTTTTGAAGAACTGTATGGATAGTGCTATTTG
>CAXHYW010000462.1:0-4030 GCA_964021475.1 uncultured Desulfobacteraceae bacterium
ATAAGGTTTGTGTATTTTACGGAGAAATATGCAAACAGGTAGAAATATAAAACCACGCCTATCAAGCCGGAAACAAAAGGATGAAGAAAGAAGGTCACGCCCACAAGGGCAAGCCCTATAACAATGGGAACAAGCCCCTTGAGCATCAGGTTGTAATAATCCTTTGGACCCGCATTGAATGTAAAGTTTGTCCTTCCATAGCTGCTGTTTTCAACAATAAACTTTTTTTGACGAAATAAGACATAGGGAAAGAGAATCCCCAGTGTAAAAACGGCCAAAAAGGGCCAGAGCACAAAGACCTTGAATGCCTCCATAACACTTCCATCAAAACCAAAATGAATATTTCGATACGCGCTGTTTCTTGCGTTAAAAGCAAGGGATCGCACCACAAGCCAGGGAAGGATCAGCACAAACGACAGGCCCAAGAGGCCCCCGATCAGAGGGAAAAATTCAGCTATAACAGAGTAGAAAAGGAAAAAGATAAAAACAATAGCACGCCCTTTAAGGATATTTACCGGGTCGGCCAGATACTCAAAGCTGGATTTTTGAAGGCGGGTGCTTCCGTAAAAATATTGTTTGCGTCTGACTTTTGCCCATGCCGAATAAATACCCACGGTTATGATGGAAAGAATCGTGTTAACGATCCATATCTTGAAATATTCCCCCCCCGTGCCGTGGAACTCAAAGGGCAGAGTTACCTTTAGGGGCTTTTTTCTCCTTGTTTTATGTTCTTGAGGCTCAGAAACATTTGAAACCGGTGCTTCAGGTTGGGGCATAGGCGCCCCTTCTGCCTCTGATTCTCCAGGGGAAGGCATCCCAAACGCCGGAATACTAAATTGGGTCATGACAACATCCAGACCCGCTTTCTTTAAAGCCAAACCAATTTTTTTTGCTGCTGCCATATCAAGATTTTTTTTAATGATAACCCGCTTGCCATTTAAAAGCTGTTCTGCCTTTTCCCGGCTAAGGGAAAACTTTTCGACCAACTGAGATCTTACACCATCGAAATCATGACCATCGAGGATTCTACCCTTGTAAACGATATTGTAGGTTAAATCTTCCATTCATCCCTCTCTCTAAATGTTTATCCAATCTGCTGTCAAAACCGAACCTGGATATCTACCATTTTTACAGTCTCATCGACAAAATATACATCAAAAGAAGGTAGGATACGACAAAAGAAAGTACTTTACAAGCAATCGGTCTGATATTGGGGCAGATATTGGCCCGACAGATATTGGACAGGGTAAATTCAAAACTGAACGAGCCCTACAGCCCTTTTATCAGTTTTGATATTTCTTTGAGCATTTTTTGTTTCTTAGGCAAGCGACTCGCCGGAGAGGATCATCAATGTCCGGTCATCGGACGGGGGTGCCAATTGGGTGCTACAGCGTTCTTTGATAAAGGTCAGTTGCCCGTCAAGTGGCAATTTTCTTGACTCAATCAGCCACCGCAAAAATCCCTTTTCCCCCAATTGCTTACCAAGCGTTTCTGCTGTGCCTGTTTTCAGCCGCCCTTCTGTAAACCCGTCTGTATAAAGAAATAACCGGCTGTTTTTCAGGGAACAATCAGTGACAGGGTGGCTTCCCCCGGCCACAACCCCCAGGGGAGGATCCTGGGCGCAAATCTTGGTAATACCTTTTTCATTCACCAGGACGGGCGGCAGATGTCCGAGATTCACAATGTGAAGATCCTGGGTTATGGGATCAAGATATCCGCCAATAAAGGTAACAAACATCCCCCGGACCGAGGTCTCGCAGAATTCATTGTTCATGAAATGAACCACATCACTGATATTTTCCATCAATTTGCACAAACACCTGAAAAGAGACATTGCTTTGGCCATGAGCAATGCCGCCGAGGTTCCTTTCCCGGACACATCTCCCAGACAAAAACAAATGGTGCCGTCCTCTTTGAGAAAATAATCGTAAAAATCCCATGACAGGTGGTGAACTGGCATATTAAATGCGACAACCCGATGATTTTTTGCCATATCCGGCTGAAGGCTTTGCTGAATCTGCCTGGCAATATCATACTCCGCTTCCAACCGATTGGCATATTCATCCCGCTGCTTTAAGGAAGTTTGCAACTGCCAGGTCAGTTCCTGATAGGAAAGATTGTCTTCTATCAGTTTTCTGTTGGCCTGTTCCATTATAATTTCAAAATCAAGCTGGGACTTGACCTTGATATTCAATGCTCGTGAGGTTTCTTCAACTTGACCTGGCAACAGGGCCAACAAGGAGTCAACCTGATCCGCGGTTAAATCAAAAAGCAGTTTTGATGTCTTTTTCAAGGTTGTAAGAGCAAGGGCTTTTTCGTGACAGGTGTAAATGGCATTGCACAGATCCGCCAACAGCATCATTCCCGCCAGGACAGACTGCTTTTCTGCCCGACCCAATAGTTTGGATTCTTTTTTATTGAAAAACGAGTGATGGTGACCGATTGCCAGGGTATAGGATTTGGGCAGATTCCATTGTTTGCACAGCAATGCCCCCACTTGATCATGGGTGGCATGGAACAGCGCGGCTTCCATTTCACGGCGTGTTACCGGAAGGTTGGATCGTAGCAAAGGCCACCGGTCCACTTTTCCAGGTTCCATGGAAAACAGGATCAGCAAGCCTATATCCTGGAGCATTCCCGCAGTAAATGCCTGTTCAACCGGCCCGTTTACCAGGTATCCGAGCTGCTGGGCGGCCACCCCCCTTCGAATGGAGTCTTCCCAGAATGTATCAATATCAAACCCCGGAATCTCATTTTTGGAAAGGGCTTCTTTCACGGCAAAACACAAGATCAAATTCCGAAGAGACGCAAGCCCCAAGGCTACCACTGCCTCTGAAATGGTTTTCAACGGCTGTCTAAATCCGAAAAATGCCGAATTAACCAGCCCCAGAAGCTGGGCCGAGAGGGCCGGATTCACACGAATCAATTGGGTCAGTCGGTCGATTTGTGCATCCTCCCGGAGGGCATACTGGATCAATTGCATCACCTGCCCCTTGGGAACCGGCAAATTTACCGGCTGAAGTTCCCGATAAAATCCGGCCGCCATCAGCAAACCTGCAAACAAATTTGAGGATATTCAAAGATACGATTTTTCACGATTTTCCCGGAAGCTAATTTTTGAGTATGGGAGATTTTACCACAAACCATGGAGCACTCACAAGAGACAAAGCGTTAAAACAGCAATAAGGGGGAAATCATCCCGGATTGATGGCATGGTCTGCCATGATACGGACAAATTCTTTCTGATAGGCTGGCATTTGTCTGCTTTTGAGCCAGGTGGCCTTCCATTGCAATCGTTTCCCACGGGATGTTAAGGGGCAGGTAACCAGGTTTTTTGTTTTTTTATAAGGCGAGACAAACCATTGGGGCAGAATACCAATGCCAAGGCCTGCTTCAATAAGATCAACCATGGCTTCTGGATGAGAAATGGTCATATACCGCCGGGGTTTGATTGATTTGTTCCGAAGCAGGGCATCAAAAAAATAATGCGCTGATTTCTCGACAAGAGAAATAATGTCTGCCCCGTGGAAATCTGCAAGTTCCATTGACGGTTTTGCCTGGTGGAAATCATGTTCAGACATCACCACAACTACTTCATCCTCAAACAGGGGGGCAAACTCTATCCTGGGGTCAATCTCCTCTGAGGCTGAAACCGCTATATCTATTTTCTCACAGATAAGGTCTGCTTCGGGTTCCAAGGCGTTTCTGATGTCAATATCCACGTTGGGATATCTTCCCTGAAATTGTTTTAACACCCTGGGAAGCCACATATAGCAGAACAGACAACGGACGCCTATTTTCAAATTTCCGGTTTCCCCATTGACACTCCGGTCAATATCCGACTCAGCCACCTGGATCTCATCCAGAATTTTCTTCGCCTTTTCCAACAGGTTTTTACCGATCCTTGTGAGCACCATTTTCTTATTGGTTCTGAAAAACAGCTCCGCCCCCAACTTGGACTCTATATCCTTGAGCTGTTGGCTCAAGGCGGACTGGGTCACATAAAGGTTCTGGGCAGCCCGGGTCATAT
>CAXHYW010000463.1:0-4029 GCA_964021475.1 uncultured Desulfobacteraceae bacterium
GATTCTCCGGAGTGACTGGAGTTCAGACGTGTGCTCTTCCGATCTACTGGTTTTATATTGATCGGTGTGCTGCAGTGCAGCCTTGTGCAGCCTTTTTGTGCAGCTTCCTCGGACCAAGCATAGACTGAAAGCAAAAAACAAATCTTAGAAAAACATCCCGAAAATCGTCTTAGCTTAACGTTTTCGACCCCAAAAACATCAATTTAAGATATTTATACGATTCACAACCATCAAAATGCACCGGATTTTACCGGTGATTTCGTCGTTCTACAAAAATGTTTTAGGAGTTATAAACAATACAAATGTATCAAAGAGCTTTAGAATTAATAAAAAAAGAAAAGACAGGCAAACTGAATTTTTCAAATTTGGGATTAACCGCAATTCCTAAAGGAGTGTTTGAGCTATTTTGGTTAACAGAACTAGATTTGAGTTCAAATAAAATAAGCGGACATAATTTTCCTAGAGATCTATACTCTAATCAACTTTTTGATGACGTTTTTTTGAAAGACTCAAGCTTCGATAAAATCGGTGGTGCTCTGTTATTAGAAGACTTAAAGCCCGAACAATTTTTCCCTATTAAATTTCGTAAACGCCAGTTCCGTTCACATTTCCATAAATTTGCCGATATCCGATTATTTAAAAAATTAACCAAATTACAATCCTTGGATCTTCGTTCCAATCAAATCACTGATATTAGTTTTTTGAAAGGCTTAAATCCACGGGAAAAGACAAGGTAGATGTCATCATACGGAAACTGGATGGAATTGATCCTCTTTTGTATGCTGCAAAAAAGACTATTGGCCCGAGGCAGTTGACGGAAGATGAGGCAAGGGATACTGCCAGAAGAGCATATACCAGGAACACTGCCTTAAGCTCCGTGGATATCGGAAAGGCCATTGGAAGGGCAAGACGAACGGTGGATTCTTATATAGCCGATCTTCGCGCTGTGGACCAGGAGGACAAAGACCTGAAGATATTTCGCATGAACCGTCTTGGTATCCCCCAGGACAGGATTGCCGGGCGATTGGGGATGGATCAGAAGACAATTCATAACCATTTAGGAAAAATGGCAACACTGCCGAAACTCCTAAATGCCGATTTGTCCCAGGGATTTACAGTTTCACAGGTGGCGCAAAAGCATGGCTAGACAGAGTCTATGGTATGGTCCCTGGCCCTGGAAGGCAAAGATGACTGTAACAGATTTAAAGAACTTGGCTGGGGTTTAAGAACCTGGGATCAATGGGAATTTAATGCCTGTGATAAAAGATTCGGGGATGAATGGCCCGGCAGGATACCCGCTCAATTGATTGCCCACATTCTTTTTTATTTCTCAAAGCAAAATGACCTGATTCTTGATCCCATGGCAGGAGGCGGTGTGACTCCTGATACCTGTCTGGCTTTAGGCCGCAAGTGCTGGGCCTTTGATATGGAGGACAGGCAGGATACCCGTCCTGAAATCGAAACCCACACATGGGCTCTTTCATCAGGCAAAGGGTTATCCTGGCCGGTAAGCTCAAAGGGTAAGGCTGATCTTGTCATCTTTGATCCGCCATATTTTGACAAAAAAGCTGACGACTATGATAAAAAAAGTATCTCAGGTCTTCCGAGAAAAGAATATCTTGAATTCCTCAAAGCCTTTTTCACCTTTTTGAAAGTTAATACCAAAAAGACCACAAGGTTTGCTTTTATCAATGCTGACTGGCGGGATTTCCAGGGCAAACCTGCCAGTGAGGAAACCGGCAAAGGCGCAATCATGATTGACGAGTATCTTAATATCCTTAAAAAGACCGGATGGTACCCCACCCACATCATCCAGGCCCCCATGTCTTCCCAGCGTTTTAGTGCAGGGGTTGTTTCAGCAATGCAGAAAAAAAGGATACTGGGTGTTACAAGCAGATATGTGATCATCTTAAAACAAGATTAGAATTGCACGCTAAAGCTAAGCCAGGTATTCGACTGAACCGGATCAAACCGGTTAAGAATATTTCTCAAAAAGAGACAATGGAACTTCTAAATAAATGCTGAATGACACATGACGGTATGTGGTTTTTTCATTGTTTACAAAAATTGGGGATTGAAAGCAGTGCCGCTTAGCTCTGCGACTTTTGGCATCCGGTTATTTTCAATGTTCATTTTGGTTCTAAACATTATTGTCACCATCCAAATTCTACTTGTTCGTCCGAAGGAAGACTGATCCTTCCCCGATATTGTACACACAGGTTAAAAGTTTTCGATCGGTTACTTTTCCGGAAAATTTCAATAAAAAACATGAAAAGTGCTCGATCGGAAACTTTTCGTTGCGCTTTGCTTGTGAAGCTGCTAAAAGTATCTGATCGGAAACTTTTTATATGGGAGAGGTATTGAAATCTTCGTCAAAAATTAATAACCCAAAAGAATTAGGACTATACCTTCTTAAAGAACGTAAAAATCTCAAGTTGACGCAAAAAGAGATTTCTGAGTTTGCTGATGTCGGCCGAAAATTTATTATAGAACTTGAAAAAGGTAAAGAGACTGCTCAAGTTGGGAAAGTCTTTGAATTGTTGAACAGTCTTGGCCTTGAACTCCATCTCATTAAACGTGGAGATAATTGATTTTGGAAACTTTGAATGTTTTTTTTAAACAAATCAGAGTCGGTTCTCTCTCTATAAATGACAGGCGTTTATTTTCATTCCAATATTCGAAGGAATGGTTGATTTCACCGATTGCTTTTCAACTATCTATTTCTTTGCCGCTGCAAGAAGGAATTATCACAGATGATAAAGTGAAATCTTTTTTCTCTAATTTGTTACCTGAATCTGCCGTCAGAAAATTAATCGCAAAACGGCTCGGAATTTCAAATAAAAATGACTTTATGTTTCTCAAGCGTATTGGCGGAGAATGTGCGGGAGCGATAACAATTCAGCCTGAATCAGAAAGACCAGAATCTCCAAATCAATACACGTATCGTTCATTATCTGATGAACAATTAGAAAATATCATAATGCATATCCCCCGGCGCCCCCTGCTTGCAGGCCAAGAGGGGATTCGTATATCACTTGCAGGGGCACAGGAAAAACTGGCTCTTTTCTATAAAGATCCTGTATTTCATATCCCGCTGAATGGCGCTCCAAGCAACTATATTTTAAAACCGGGGATGGCTCATTTTCAGTCTTCCATTCAAAATGAATATTTCTGTATGATGCTTGCAGGCGATCTGGGTCTGAATGTTCCGCCTGTTTCAATTGTTCGAAAAGGGACTCAAGAAGTTCTGTTAATCAAAAGGTATGACAGAACTTTGGATAAGGATGTGCTCAATCGTCTTCACCAGGAAGATTTTTGCCAGGCTTTAGGGCTTTCTCATGAGTTGAAGTATCAGGCAGATGGTGGTCCTGGGTTGCAAGCATGCTTTGATGCCGTCCGGGCATATTCTGCCAATCCGATTAAAGATCTTCAGCAACTGATGCAATGGGTGTTTTTTAATTACTTGATAGGGAATATGGACGCTCACGCAAAAAATTTGTCTTTTATTTATCAAGGAAGACAAATTCGGTTAGCTCCTTTTTATGACTTGATGTGTACGAATATATATGAAGATCTGTCACAAAAGCTGGCAATGAAAATAGGGGGTGAAAACAGACTGGAATGGATTATGGACAGACACTGGAAAAGATTTGGAGAGGAGATAGAGATCAGCCATCCTGTTCTCCAGAAACGATTATCCGAGTTTTGCAATAAATTGGTTAATATAATTGACGTCACTTATACGAATTTCATTGATAGACATGCCCAGAACAACCTAGTGGAAAATATCATCATCGATATCAAGAAAAGAGCAAATAGAACACTTAAACAATTCGATTAGTTTCTAAACAATAACATGCTGACGGGCAAGCCGCAGATGTTATGTGTTCTTTTTAAGGCTAATTTAAAATTAAATGACAAAAATTGAGGGCTGGCCCCGTTAAAATTAGAATTGATAAAAAGTCTATTTTCTATTGAAAAATATTCTCCTTCCTTGAGCATCCTTCCTTTTTTCTTGGTATTCACCAG
>CAXHYW010000464.1:0-4029 GCA_964021475.1 uncultured Desulfobacteraceae bacterium
AATAGATATCGGCCCCATGGTCTTGTTCCGACAGACCAAATGCGCACAGGGGATTTTCTTTTAGTGTCTCCACAGCTTTTAGTTTGAATGCTTCGTTGTCTCCTATAAATACCGGGTCCAGGCCCAATGTGGACACATGAAACATATACCAGTATGCCGAACCGTAAAATCCGCAGAGTTCTGAAAATTCAAACATTCTGTATGTGCTGTAATACTGGTCTTTATCTCCATATCCCTTTGGCAGAAAAAGGGTTTCAAAAATCTTTTCTTTTTTGACAAACTCTGCAAAATCATAGGTGAATTCCCGGGCATGGTAATCTTCGTTTAGTTTTTTAAGCCCTTTGTTTTCAAACCATTCAATGGTCTTCAACATAATCTCTTTGGAGCGTTCATCTGGATAATTTCTATCCTGGTATTTTTTTGGATTGAAAAGCAACATGTTTGGTCTCCTTTTTAAGTCAGTACACGAACTAAAATTTTTGAAAACAATGCCGCTGTGTCCCTTCTGTTTCTCCGAATTAATCTTCCCCGATTAACGTTCCTCGATTAACTTTCAGGGGTTAATCCGTCAGAAACAGACTTCGCAGCAGGCGCTTAAAGAGGATTTTCTCCTCCATGGTAAAATCTGCCAACAAGAAATCATTGCCTTTTTTCCGTACCTCTATCAACTCTTCTTTAATCCCATTGGCCTTGTCCGACGGATAGAGTCTGAGGACCCGTTTGTCTGCCTTGTCCGGCTGCTTTTTGATCCAGCCCCCTTCATCTAAGCGGTCTATAATGCCCGACAGAGTCGCTTTGTCAAGGATAAGCAGTTTGCTCAATTCAGCTGCCGTGGCCCCTTCCTGGTACCAAATGCCTTCAAGAATAAGGTGCTGCATATTGGTCAATCCATAGGGGGCAAGTTTTTGCTTTAAAAGGCCATGGGCCTTTTGGTGGGCCTTGGCCAAAAAGAAAAAGGTACAATCTGGAATATTGCCCGGCAAATTATTCATATTAAACTCCTTTGCATACGAACCAATAGTCCAAACCATTATGTTTGTCAATATTATTTGTTCGTATTCTAAATTATTGGGGGGATACGGAAGGCCGCGTCTGATTTTGTTTTGTGGGATTAATTTTTGTGATGCCAGTCAACCACATCCCGGTAGGCAATTTTGCCTCCGAAGATATCAAGGGCACTGCCAATGGTGAGATCCACCCGGTTTTGGCCTAGCGCTTTTACTGTTTCAAGGTCTGAAAAGCAACTGGCACCACCGGCATAGGTGACGGGAATGGGACAATATTTACCCAGCAGTTCCACAAGTTCTGACTGAATTCCCTGCATCATCCCTTCCACATCCACTCCATGGACCAGGAATTCATCACATGAGCCTGCCAGTTGGGCAATGGTTTTCGGGTTGAGTGCAACATTGGTGAATTTTTGCCACCGATCCGTAACGATCCAGAACTCCCCGGCTCTTTTTCGGCAGCTTAGGTCCAGTACCAGTTTTTCCCGTCCAACACTATGGACAAGGGAGTTGAGTTTGGAAAGATCAATTTTCCCGTCTGAAAACACATAGGAGGTGACAATCACATGGCTGGCACCGGCATCCAGGTAAGTTTGTGCATTCTCCGGTGTGATGCCGCCACCGATCTGAAGTCCCTGGGGATAGGCCCTTAATGCAGATAGGGCGGCTTGTGTATTCCCCGGTCCCAGGGAGATGACATGGCCGCCTGTGAGCTTGTCCTCTTGGTACATGGTGGCATATTGGGAGGAAGATTTTTCGGTTTCAAAATTGGTAACCGCCGATTGATTGTCCATGTCTTTCAGGGTGCTGCCGATAATTTGCACCACCTTCCCTTTGCGAAGGTCAATGCAGGGACGAAATTTCATTATAGGTGTTCCTTTTCATTTCTATTCACAGGGCTAAGCAGGGTTTAAATTTTAAACTTGGATGCCATTTCCTTTAAACTATTGGCAATTTGCGCCAACTCCCTGGCATTTTTATTGACTTTTGTACTATTGTCAAAGAGTTCATCGGACATTTCATTGATTCCGGAAACCTCCCTGGCAACGCTATTGGCCACATCAGAAGTCTGTCCAATGTGGGTGCTGATGTTCTGGCCCGCCTCGGATGCCTTGTTGATGTTGACCGATATTTCCCTGGTGGTTGCCGATTGTTCTTCAATGGCTGCCGCAATGGAGGATGACAGCTCATTTATGCTAAAGACGATATCAGACACATTGGAGATGATCTCAACGGTCTGGCCGGTTTCACTTTGAATCATCTGGATCTGGGTTCTGATCTCTTCTGTGGCCCGGGAGGTCTGGGTGGCCAGATCTTTGATTTCCGATGCCACCACGGCAAATCCTTTTCCGGCTTCACCGGCCCGTGCCGCTTCAATGGTGGCATTCAAGGCCAGCAGATTTGTCTGTTCAGAAATGTCTGTAATCGCTTGTGTTACTTTTCCAATGGCTGCTGCCGCCGTTTTGAGGCCATCTACTTTTTCCCTGGCGGTCTGGGTCTGGGTGACTGCCTGGTCTGTTGTCTGTCTTGATTTGGCGGTATTCTTGGCCACCTCTTCAATGGTCGCGGTCATTTCTTCGGCTGCCGCTGCAACCGCACTCATGTTTTCAGAGGTCTCTTCCATGCCCTTGGCCACCGAGGACATGGCATCATTCATTTCACTGGCCGCGCCTGCCACATGACTGGACTTGTCCGAAGCATTTTTGGCCTCACTGGACATGGTGTCTGATAATCCTGTCAGTTCGGATGCGGTATCCGTCAAGTGGGAGATGCCAAGGGAGAGACTTTTAACCAGGTCCCCCACACTTTTGGCAACCTGGTTCAAGTAGTCTGCCAGGTCCCCTAACTCATCATTTCTGTTAATATCCAGATGGGAGGTGAAATCTCCCTGGGCAAGGCTCTGGGCAAAGGCAAAACTTTTTGTCAGAGCTGAGAGTATCTGGCGGATAATTATGGAAGCCAGTACGGTTCCCAATAAAATCCCAGCAACGGCAATGCCGATTAATAGGGTGCGTGCCTGGTTGAAATTGTCGGCGGCAATGTCCCGGCTATTTATCAACCCTTTCTGGCTGGCATTGACCAAATCTGCCATTATTTTTTCCGCCTGGTCCAGAGATGTCTTTCCCTGGGTTTGGGACAGCTTAAAGGCGTTTATATTGGAGTTTTTCGTCGCCAATTGGGTGATCTGTTTGCTGATAATGGTAAACTGGTTAAAAAGCCTGGCTGCTGCCTCAAAATCTGGTTTGGATTTTGTGTTGATGAGTGAGCTAAGGTCTGTGAATTCATCGGAGATGGGTTTTTCAAGTTCGTTGATGCGGGTGATAAGGGTTTGGGTCTGGGTCATATCCCTGGAAAGAATAATGGCCTGCTCTGTGTTCTCAAGTTCCCGGATGGCACCTAGAAGCCGGGCAGATCGATTCATCAATTCCCCCACTTCCGCAAGATACATGGCATCAAAAAGCTGGGTCGCTTCCTTGAATTCTTCTTCATAGTTGACCAATACTTTTTCAACATGGTTGTCTATCTTTGTGATCAAGGGGCCGGACCCTTCAGCCGCAAGTTGGGCCGCTTTGAAATTGGTGTTCTCCCGGGTCAGGTCCGAGACCGCCCGATGGATATCCATGAATTTTGAGAAAACTGTATTAAACCGGGTCAGTCTCGTCTTTTCACCCGGGCTTGCAATCCGGGACAATTGCGTGCTTTTCCCCAGAATTCTTTGTTCAGCCGTCTTGATTCTAACCGTATATTTTTCCATTTCTGAATCATTTTCTGAAATAAGCATGGTTTTTTCAGATCGGGAAATCAGGAGAAGATCTTTGTTAATACTGGTGGCCAAAACTATTTTTTCAGCGGAAATATTAACGATGTTGGTAATCTGATTTTTCATGCCGGAAAGGTTCCATAATCCGACCATACAGATGAGAAAAGAGATAATGATAAAAATCAGAACAACCGAATAAAATTTAATCTTCAGGCTGATTCTGGTTGATTTTATCGCCATATGAGTGTCTCCTATATTATT
>CAXHYW010000465.1:0-4028 GCA_964021475.1 uncultured Desulfobacteraceae bacterium
TCTACACATAGAGGCACACTCTTTCCCTACACGACGCTCTTCCGATCTAGCGGTCCTTTTTTTTAAGGAATATGCAGACAAACTGCATCACTATAAAGAAGAATATCTTTTGTTTAGTTTTCTGGCGTCCAAAAAAGGTGGTAATATTGATCTTGAAATAGGATCTTTGCGTTATCAGCATGAGTTAAACCGGCGGTGTATAAAAAAAATAGAAGATTCTTTAAAGGGATATGAAACATGCAGTGAAATTGCCACCACAACTCTTTTGGAAAACCTTGCCGCTTATATTTCAATTTTGAAACGCCATATCTACAGAGAGGATCATTTGTTTTTTCCTATGGCTGAAACCGAATTGTCTGAAGACGAAAAAAGACAATTGAAGAACCAATTTGATGAAGAAGAATCAGGATATAATACAAAACAAATTATCAGTGATAATCTTTCCCGGCTTCAAAAAATGAAAAAATTGATTTTAGAAATGGAAAAAGAATGAATAAAAAATCATGAGCAATAAACGACTAAATTGCTGGGAATACATGGGTTGCGGATTAGAGCCAGGAGGTGTGAATGCTGCGCTGAACGGGATTTGTCCTGCGGCATCGGACCAAAGCTTTTCAGGTATCAATTCCGGAAAAAATGCGGGCCGGTTCTGCTGGGCGGTTCCAAGCACACTTTGTCTCCAAGATCAGCAGGGCCACTATATGGATAAACGGGAAAAATGTAAGGAATGTGATTTTTACCACATGGTTCTTGCCGAAGAGGGAACGCGGAACCTTAGAACTAGATTTTTGAGATTTGTCCATTGTCGGCAAAATGAATCCTCTTTTCTAAGGCGGTTGAAGCGGACCATTATCAAACCCGGGCATCGGTTTGTGTTTCAGGGCAAAGAAATGGATGAGGCGTATATTATTAGACATGGTGCATGTATTGTGCTGGTGGAGAAAGATGGCCAGCTTTATCCAGTAGATCATCGAAGCGAAGGTGATCTTGTAAACATGAGTGCTTTGTTTACCGGAGAGCCGAGTATGGCCCATGTAGAAGCAGAAAGTGAGATTGATGCCTGGGTCATCAAAAAATCAGAATTTGAAGCCATACCGGAAAATGATCCGGAGCTTTGGGAATTCTTGACCGAAATTGTTGCAGACCGGTTTGATTCAAAAAGACCGACATCCTATCGGATCATCGGCAACTACCTGGCAACGGATATTATCGGTCGGGGCGGGTACAGCATTGTGTATAAAGGGAAAAATCTGATATCCGGCAATCCTGTTGCCATAAAGATGATGCGGCACCATATGGTTCTGGACTCGGATTTTCTTGAGAAACTCAAAAAAGAAGCTCACATTGTGGTTATGCTGAAGCATGAAAATATTATCAAGGTATATGATATGGTGGAGCGATACCGAACCATATTTATTATCATGGAGTATCTCGAGGGTGAATCTATTCTGGAAATCATCCAGCGGCATAAAACAATATCCCCTCGTAGAGCCGTCAATTATCTTGTCCAGACCTGTCAGGCGATTCACTATGCATATTGCAATGGTATCCTGCACAAAGATATTAACCCGGGTAATTTGATGGTCATCAAAAATGACAGGATAAAGCTGGTGGATTTTGGTCTTGCCTGCTCCATCCATGAAGAAGATGATCTTTTTGACGGTGCATATCCTTATCTTGCGCCTGAAGTATTGAAAGGCGAGAGAGTCAGTCTGCAAAGTGAGATATACTCGCTGGGGGTTTCAGCTTTCGAGATGGTTACAGGTAAAAGGCCTTACCCGGAAGAAGATCCGGCGCTTTTTACCAAAATACGTTGTGAAAAAGAAATACCAAACCCAAAACAAATCGTCCCAGGCCTTCCCTGGGGTCTAAATCAGTTTATTGTAAAGGCCTGTAAAATAGACCCTGCCCAAAGGTTTACAAATATGACGCAAGCGGTTGAATTGTTAAAAAGTAAGAAAGGTCATTCATGAGCAGAAACAAAATCAATTGCTGGGAATATATGAAATGCGGCAGGGGACCCGAACAGGAAAATGACATCTGCCCTGCGGCATCAGACCCCTCCTTTGATAGTATGAATGATGGCATAAATGCTGGGCGAAGCTGTTGGCTCGTAGCCGGAACTGCCTGCAAAGGGAGTGCATCAGGGAGTTTTGCAAAAGAATTTAAAAATTGCAGAAAATGTGAATTTTTTAAAAAAGTTCATGACAGAAAAGACCAGATATCCTTGGAAATAAAAAATATAGTTGTTGTGGCCTGCACTCATACCGGCCTTGTCCAAAAAACCAATGAGGATCGGTATCTTGTAAGAACCATGGATGATAATGCCCTGCTGCTTGGGGTTGCAGATGGCTTAGGGGGGGACGTTTCCAGTGATGTTGCCGCTGAATTAGCCAAGGGCAAACTTGCAACATTAGACAAGCTGCCTGAAGGTAACGTATCAGAATTCCTTGATAAATTTGCAAAAGATCTTGATATGTTTATTTATAAAAAAGCGGATAATCATCCCAGTCTGGCATATATGGCAACAACCCTGGTTTGTTCGATTTTAAAAAATGACATGATCCACTGGGTGAATATCGGTGACAGCCGGTTGTACGTTTTAAGGAATGGTAAACTCATTCAGGTCACAAAAGACCAGACGCTGGCCAAAGCGCTTGTTGAAGAAGGTGAGTTAAAGCCAGAGGATGCCAAGGAACATTATTCGCAAAAAATTCTTGATCAATGTCTGGGATATGGAATGTGTGAACCTGATACCGGTAAGTTTAAGGTTAAAAAAAATGATATAATTGTTATGGCAACAGATGGTCTTTATAAAATGGCAGCACACGATGTGATGATGAATATTTTAAATAATGACAATACTCTGAAACAAAAAATAACCGCCTTGATGGATGCTGCATTATTATTTGGAGG
Organism: uncultured Desulfobacteraceae bacterium; assembly: GCA_964021475.1. Classification (GTDB taxonomy): domain Bacteria; phylum Desulfobacterota; class Desulfobacteria; order Desulfobacterales; family Desulfobacteraceae; genus NBML01. The sequence continues at coordinate 2,917 of CAXHYW010000465.1, forward strand.
CAAGGATAATATCACCATCGTACTCGCTCATATTAAACAGACACTTTAATCAAGGCGATTATCATTCAAATATTAATGACATGTGGACAATCACTTGTTAACGGCAAATCAGGAGATGACGATGGGTCTTAAAAATGAATTCAAAAAAATGATCGAGAAATTATCATCACGATCTACAATCCCGACTGTTTCTACTCTGTTTTTCCCGCCATTTTTTAAAGGGGGACAACCAAAGGACGCCCAGTTTATGGCCATTGGCCTTGAGGGTGGCGCCACAGGGGTCAGTTACGTTCTTTTGCCGGATGAGAAAATGGAAGACTATACCACTTTGAAACCGGATGATTTCATCGGAAAAGATCCTAAAAACCTTGCGCTTGAATTTGGCAATAAAGATCCAATAAAAGAGATGATCAGTCTTGCTGCCATTAACGCAATTTGTCAGCATGTTATGAAAACAACCCAGTTCAACCTGGAATCGGCCACGGATTCGCTGGGGTTGTTGGCAATATCAAAAGGGGACAGGATCGGAATGGTTGGTTTGTTTCACGGGATGGTTAAAACGATCAGGGATGCCGGGGCCCAACTAATTGTTATTGAAAAAAACGAGCTGTTAATAAAAAAATATCCCGATCTGCCAATTACCCTGGATGCAGGTAAGTTGAAATCATGCAATAAGGTATTATGTACCAGTACGACGATACTAAACAATTCACTAGATGATATCCTTGGCAATTGTTCTTCCGACGCATTTGTCTCTATTGTTGGACCAACAGCGGGGTATTTTCCTGATCCGCTTTTTGCCCGCGGTGTTGATGTTGTGGGAGGCCGAGTGGTGAAAAATGGAGATCAGTTTATGAAACTACTCGCCCAAAGGCAACGCTGGGGAACTGCCACCGAAAGGACCTGTTTTCAAAAAAAAACATATACGGGAGTGGAGTAAAAATAAAAAGCAGGTTAAGAAAACCGTATGCAATTGCTATGTTTAAGAAAAATATATTCAAACTTTTCCCGAATGCCTTTTCTGGCATATTCATATTTGCTCTCCTTGAGAATTGCGGTTAAAATCAGTTCTTTGTTGATTAATATTCTGGTTTTTTATATGATAAAAAATT
>CAXHYW010000466.1:0-4017 GCA_964021475.1 uncultured Desulfobacteraceae bacterium
AAAGGACTGAAGCCCAGCTTCGACAGTCTCAGAAGATGGAAGCCATCGGGACCCTTGCCGGCGGAATTGCCCATGATTTTAATAATATTTTATCTGGTATTTTCGGATATGCCCAACTGACGGAAATGAGTCTAAATAATCCTGACAAAGCCAGAAAACAAATAAAGCAAGTGGTCAAAGGAGCGCAAAGAGCAAGTGACCTGGTTCAACAGATCCTGACCTTCAGCAGACAAACCGAATATAAAAAGTATCCGATTAGATTATCGTTAATTGTCAAAGAAGCAATCAAATTTTTGCGTTCCTCAATACCCGCAACCATTGAAATACAGGAAAAGATACTCTCCCGGTCAACCATAATGGCGGACCCGACCCAGACCCACCAGATCATCATGAATCTTTGCACAAATGCCTACCAGGCCATGCGCGAGTCAGGGGGAACCTTAACGGTTGCGTTGGATGATATCAAAATTGTTAGCCAGGAGCCTTCCATAACAAACCCATATATACCGGGCAATTTTATCAAACTTGAAATCAGGGATACCGGCCACGGCATGGACAACGAAACCCAGGCAAAAATGTTTGATCCCTATTTCACGACCAAAAACCCTGATGAAGGGACAGGTTTAGGCTTGGCTGTGGTTGACGGAATTATTAAAAAACACCATGGTTTTATAAGAGCAAACAGTGAGCTAAACCGTGGTTCAACCTTTCAGGTATTCTGGCCCACAACCGAAAACAAGAGTGCCAATTGTCTTCCAGGGGAAAAGGCAACATCACTCAAGGGCTCTGAACACATAATGTTCGTGGATGATGAACCGGATATTTTAAATTCACTGGGGGGAATTCTGGAAAAACTTGGATACCAAGTCAGCGTTTTCAGGGATACAACATCTGCGTTTCAGGCATTTGTAAAAAACCCGGACTATTTTGATCTCATCGTCACCGACATGATAATGCCCCGGATGACAGGCAATGAACTTTGCGTCAAAGTGTTAAACATTCGAAAAAGTATGCCGATTATTCTGTGCGCAGGCTCTAATGACAATTTTACCCAGAACATGGCCGACTCGATCGGGATCAGCAAATATATTCAAAAACCCTTAACGGGTCCAGGACTGTCTTCCTTAATCCGAGAAATACTGGATGATAAAGAGATTGCACATCAAACGCAACTGGCTTAAATAAAAAAACTGCCATCAAAAACCTGGGTGGCCGGACCGGTCTTAAAAATATGGCCGCTTTTTTCATCCCAGTGAATTTCAAGATCCCCGCCAGCAAGGTGAACCACGGCCCGGTTTCCAGTTTTATTGGTAAGTTTTGCCGCCACAAGGCTGGCACAGGCCCCGGTACCGCAGGCAAGGGTGATCCCCGCCCCCCGCTCCCATACCTTCATTTTAAGTTCGGTGTCAGAGACCACTTGGATGAACTCCACATTGGTTTTTTCCGGAAATCGGTCATGGGTTTCAACAGCCCTGCCAATCCCCTCCACATCCACGGCGGTGATATCCGGGACAAAGATCACGGCATGGGGGTTTCCCATGGAAACCATGGTGACCAAAAAACTACCAGCACTGGTTTCAATTGATTCCTCAACCGCACTCCCCTTGTCGCAGACAAAAGGGATATCCTTACAAGACAGAATCGGCGTCCCCATGTCCACTTTAACCGATGTTACCCGATTGTTTTCATCCACAAAGACTTCGGGAATAACGGTTCCGGCGAGGGTCTCAACCCGCACGGATTTTTGGGTTAGTATTTTGTTTTCATAGAGGTATTTGGCAAAACACCGCATCCCGTTTCCGCACATCTCGGGTTCAGACCCGTCGGAATTGATGATCACAAACCGGATGTCATGGTCCCTAGATTTTTGGGCCAGAATGATGCCGTCCCCGCCAATCCCAAAATGCCGGTCACACATTTTTCTGGCAAGAGCCGGGTAACCCATGGCACTTTCAATCCCTCCATCCCGGTCATCCAAAATCACAAAATCATTGCCAAGCCCTTCCATCTTAGAGAACTTAATTTCCATGTTGCTTCCTTTAACTTACATCTTTATCTTTTCTTTTCGTTTTTTATTTTCGTCTTTTATTTTCAGGATAATTTAACCGTCCTATCCAAGAAGTTTAATTATCTCATCCCCCAGGGCTTCTATCTGCCAGTTGCGCAAAGTTCCCATCTTCTCAAGGGCGGGAAGAGTTCGGGGATTCTCAAATGCAAGGGCCGATATCAGGTTGTTGTTAATTAAAAAACCCGGTTCCATACCAATGGAGACGCTTAATTTTTCCCGCATTTTTTTCAAGGATTCGATGCGCTCCAATACCTGTGGACTTTTCCGGGGCAGACGGGTTTTGGGGTAAGTTGGCAATTCACCGTGGGGCAGGGCCAGGGCTGCGATAATGGCCTCCTGGCACAAATGGCCGTACATATCTGCCTGTTTTTTACTCAGGGCCCTGATGGAAACCATGGTATCGACGGCACGGGGCCGATGGGTGGCAAGGGCCGTCAACGAGTCGTTGGATAAAATTTTAAACAGGGGCAGATCTTTTTTAGCGCCCATGTCCAGGCGGACCTTAAGCAGGTTTTCCAAAATTGCCAGGGTTCTGTTATCCATTTTCCCGGCCCCCTTAAATTTTTTAAACAAGGGCAATTGATGATTGGACTCGTATCTCACACTGGCCTGGGCCTCAAATTCTTCCTTTGCCCAGGAAAGTCGATTCATCTTTTCAAGCCGCTCTTTTATGCGGTCATGGAGCTCAATCAGGTTGGCCACATCCCCCACGGAATAGGCAATCATATCATCTTTTAAGGGACGCCGGGACCAGTCCACCTTTTGAAATCTTTTGTCCACAAACACGCCAAAGTGCTCCTTTAACAAGGCACCAAGCCCCCGTTCCCGGACATTTAAAAACCGGCAGGCAATTTCCGTATCAAAAAGGTTTTCAATGCGAACCCCCATTTCCCTGTCTATACTTCTGACATCAAAATCAGACCCATGGAAAATTTTAACGATCTCTTTATTTTCAAGCAGCGCGACAAAGGGGGAGAAATCCTTGATTAAAAAAGGGTCCACCAGAAATGCCTGGTCCTTCCCTGCAATCTGGATCAAACAGATTTTTTCCTTGAAACAATGCATGGAGTCTGCCTCCAGATCCACACCGATTATTTTTTCCTCGCCAAGGCCCTTGCAAACCGTGTCCAATTCCCCATCCGACTCAACAAACTTAAAATTCAACATCTTTTCCCTTGATTGTTTACATCACTTCTTCTAAAATTCTTATTTTTATATTTAAAACCAATTAAACACAATGGAAAATAAAATGATTAACATAACATTTCCAGATAATGCTGTAAAACATTTTGAAGATATCCCCACTGGAATGGAGATTGCCCTAGGCATTTCCGAAGGATTTGCACGAAATTGTGTAGCGGTCAAAATCAACGACCACCTCCAGGACTTAAGCCTTCCCATCAAAGAAGATGCACAGGTAAGCTTTATTACCGCCAATGATGATGCGGGCCTTGAGGTTCTGCGCCATTCCTCAGCCCATGTCATGGCAGAAGCCGTGCTGACCCTCTACCCCGACGCCAAACTGACCATCGGTCCCGTGGTAGAGGATGGGTTCTATTATGATATTGATATGGCCCCCATATCCGAAGATGACCTGGCTGCCATTGAAACAGAAATGAAAAAAATCATCAAGACCAAGAACACGTTTGAGCGCCGGGTGGTCTCCAAGGAAGAAGCCTTGGAAATTTTTGCAGACAACCCCTTTAAGCTGGAACTGATCAATGAACTTTCCGACCAGGAAATTTCCCTCTACCAGAACGGAAACTTCATCGATCTTTGCCGGGGCCCCCATATTCCCCAGACCGGTATGATCAAAGGATTCAAACTGTTAAAAATATCGGGTGCCTATTGGCGTGCAGACCAGACAAGACAGCAGCTACAGCGACTCTACGGCATTTCCTTTTTTGACAAAAAGAAACTCAATCAATATGTTCACGTGATTGAGGAAG
>CAXHYW010000467.1:0-4014 GCA_964021475.1 uncultured Desulfobacteraceae bacterium
TTCGGCAATTGCTGATGAAAAAAGTGGCAGCCGTCTCTTCTAAAAAGAATTGATCGAAACCTGCCAGCAATCTAAACAACACAGCTTAAACGACGGGTGTTGCCCCACTTTCGATATAGGCATAGGCGCTGTGGTTGTGGATGGATTCAAAATTTTCCGCACTCACGGAAAACCAGGTGATATTTTCATCTTCCATCAGGGCCTTTGCCACATCCCGTGCAATGTCTTCAACAAATTTGGGATTGTTATAGGCCTTTTCCGTGACAAATTTTTCATCTTCCCGTTTGAGTACGGAAAAGATATCACAAGAAGCCGATTTTTCAACTATATCAACAATGTTTTCAATCCAGATAAGCTTCTTAAACCGGGTGTTCACCAGTACCTCACCCCGTTGATTGTGAGCGCCTCCTTCACTGATCTCCTTTGAACAAGGACAAACCGATGTGACCGGTACCGCCACCTTCAATACAATATCGGTGTTATTATCGGCATCGGAAGAGCCGAATATGGAACAGGTATAGTCCATGAACCCTTTGGCACCCACGCTGGGAGATTCTTTCTCAATGAAATAGGGAAATGTAATTTCGATGTGGGAAGATTCCGCCCCCAATATCTTTTTCATATCACCCAAAATGGTGGTTAAAGAGGCAAGAGATACCTGGGTTCTGGAAGAATGCAGTATTTCCACAAACCGGCTCATGTGGGTTCCCTTGCATTGGTGGGGCAGGTCGACATACATACAGATTTCAGCCACTGTGGATTGAATCCCCTTGGTTTTATCCAACACTTTTACCGGGTATTTAAGCCCCTTGATCCCCACTTTATCAATGGGAATTTTTCTGAAATCGGGTTTATTCTGGGTATCAATCATTTTGAATCCCTAATAGATATTCAGGTGCAACGTTGCCCATTGACCTGAATATATTGCCCTTTATATGTTTATTTCGTTTATATAAATTTTCAAGCATCTGTCGGATTTCATCTCTTTTTGTCCTATTTGCACTGGGGCAATTATTGACAAAATCCGGCAATCCAAGCCTTTTTGAAAATGAAACAATCTCTTTTTTTTCAACATATGCCAATGGGCGGATTATATCAAGCTTGCCCTTAAAAAAAGATTGTTTTGGTTTCATGGTGCCAATTTTCCCGGCATAGAACATATTGATAAAAAGGGTTTCAATAAGATCATCTTTATTGTGGCCCAGGGCAATTTTCTGACAGCCGGTCTCCCTGGCAATTTCAAACAACCGGTTCCGTCGAAGCCTGGCACACATAAAACAGGGATTTTCCCTGTTTTCTTTGCTGTGTGCCCTCACCCCGAAATCGGTATGCTCCACCCGCAAAGGAGTGTATGATCCCACATGGGCCGCAAGTTCTCCAACAAAGGAGTTCTCAAACCCCGGATCAATATGCACAGGGATGATGTCAAATTTAACCGGTGCTCTTTTTTGTAAGGAATACAGGAGGTGCAAGAGTGTCTGGCTGTCTTTGCCGCCGGAAACCCCGACAAGTATCCTGTCCTTGTCTGAAATCATCTTCCAATCATGGATAGCCTTTCCAACACCATGACGCACTCTTTTTTCCCAACTTGCGCTCAAAGACTATCTATTCGTCTGCCGGTTTATTTTTGCGTATGGCAACAACCCGTCCTGCTGCAATCTCTCTTAAAACGGTGACAACATCTTCATTTTTGGATGATTTCACCAAAAACTCGGCCCCTTCTCTGACCTGGCGAATTCGTTTGGCTGCCAGATGAACGAGGGTAAATCTATTATCAACATTTTTCAAACAATCTTCTATGGTAACTCTTGCCACAATCATTTCCTCCAGATTTTATATGAAACCCCGGCCAAGGCATTGCCATTATAAGAGTTTCATTTTTCGTTATGGCCAGAAACAAATTTCATGCTCCGGCCATGCCAGTTATTTAAAGAATATCGATTATCTCGTATACTCTTTTTCCGCCTGGTGCCTGTAAAACCGCTTCGTCACCAGGGACTTTTCCAATTAATGCACTGCCAAGGGGAGAGGATACAGAAATTTTACCATTCCGGATATCCGCTTCATCAGCACCGACGATCATGTATTCAACTTGTTCTTCGGAATCAAGATTTTCTAGCAGAACCCGGCTTGCAAACCGGACCACATCCTTACCAACACTGTCCGGATCAATGACCTTAGCATTACCAATCTTGTAACCAAGTTCTCCGATACGTCCTTCAATAAAAGACTGTCTTTCCTTGGCGGCATGGTATTCTGCATTTTCAGAAAGATCTCCATGGGCCCGGGCCGTTTCAATGGCTTTGATATTTTCTGGACGCTCAATGGTTTTCAATCTTTCAAAATCTTTTTTTAAGGCTTCATAGCCTTCTGTGGTTACGGGTATTTGCTCCAAAACTTTAAATTCACTCCGTTTAAAAAAATAATTGGGTTATCGACAGGATTACCAGTCTTTTAGCACCATAGTTACAGGCTAGGACCTAGCCGTTAGAATCCTTTATCCGCCTGGGTCTCTTTATCCTTATTTTGAATGACAGTGTGGCCCTCCTATCAATTCATCTTCACTATCACTGCATTTTCCCTATCACAGTGGTGCCTGCCTTTGTTTTATCTCCAATTTTTACACAAACTTCAAAATCCAGGGGCAGGTAAAGATCAAGGCGAGATCCAAATTGAATCATGCCGTATCGGTCCCCTTTCTTTATCTTTTCACCGGCTTGAACGCAATTAACAATTCTTCTGGCAACAAGACCTGCAATCTGAACCACCACAAATTTTTTACCCTTAGCTGTTTTCACAACCAAGGCGTTGCGTTCATTGTGAACCGAGGCTTTATCAAAGGACGCATTGATAAATTTACCGGGATTGTATTCAACCCTTTCAATGACGCCATCAAAGGGGATTCTATTCACATGAACATTAAATACATTCATGAAGATACTCACCTTTTGACAGGGCCCTGGCATATATTCACAAAGGGCCAATTTTTCAGTGATAATCACTCTGCCATCGGCAGGTGAAGCAAACTCATTGTCACCGCCCGGGATCTTACGTTCCGGGTCCCTGAAAAACCAACTGACAAAAAGGGTCACTCCCAGGGAGAAAACCCCGAACCCCATCCACCCAAAATAAAAAAGCATCCCCGTTATGAGGATGGTTATAAAAACGAACTTAAGCCCCGGAACTGCAATGGGCAAAACTGCACGAGCCGGCCATTTTGTTTTATTCATAGTCTCTCTTTTCTAAAAACGATATTCAGGCACAATATCAAATAACAGGCCATTGTGTCAATATGCTTGTTTCGGACGCTTTTTTCCAAGACCAAATTGGAGTTCCGCATCTGATTTTCTGATATAGCTGGGTTTCAATAAATTCCCGGGATACTCAAAAAATTTATCATCCATTATAGCAGGCCTGGCAAGAGCCGCTGCACTCACGTAATCCATGGTTTCACAGGAGAATTGGGCTTTCTGGTTTGTCAGGTCGGATATCAGGCCTTGATAGGCCTTTGACCCAGACCCCACGAAAATTGCGCCCTCCCCGGCAAACAACACCCCGTGTTCCGGTGAACAGACCATTTCATCACTTTTATGCACCAGGAGTCCTTGTTCAAACCGATACACCGCGCAATAGACCTCATTGCGCCTTGCATCCATCATGACACAGACGGGAACACTGAGACTTGCAAACCGATAGGCAATTCCATCAAGACTTGATACCCCGGCATCTGGCCTACCTAGGGCATAGGCCAATCCTTTTATAACACTGATGCCGATGCGAAGCCCTGTAAAACTGCCCGGCCCCTTTGCCGCAATAAATCCGTCTATCTCCGACAAATCAAACCCGGCCCTGTGGGCCAATAAGTGTTCAACCATTGCCACAAGTCGCTTTGAGTGGGTCTGCTTGTCTACCCAATACTCCTCGCAGATCAGATTCTTATTATCAAAGAGTGCAATACTGCACCCCTGTTCAGCCGTACTTAGAGAAAGAATCCGCACCTATTTAGCCTTTTCC
>CAXHYW010000468.1:0-4007 GCA_964021475.1 uncultured Desulfobacteraceae bacterium
TTCAGCATTGACACCCAGCTTTATGATATCAAAAACAAACGATTTATGACATTTTTTGAACAATCCAAGGACAGTGATGAACTCATCGACAAGGTGGATAGAATCGCTGCCACCATCAATAAAGAAGCGTTTAATCGCGCCACTGTTACCCTAGAACGCATGAAAAGAGAAAAACAGGCCCATATAAACCAATTGAAACGGCAAAACCCTGAACGCCTAATGAATGTCCCGGCAGGCCAACCAGAATCAGGTCCAGGCTGGAGACTCTGGGAATATATTTTTTAAGACCGTTTCAAGTAAAGAAAAAGGGGTGATCAACGATCAATTCAATGCGTACCCCATCGTTCTCTCCATATCCCCAAAGGGTAGGGATGCTACCTTCTACACAAAGAGAAAGGCCTGGCAATCTTAAAAGATCACCAGGCCTTTTTTATACATTCAGATGGTATGGGTTAAGCGCTATATTTGCTTAAATTAGAAGTTGACCTGCCATTTGATACCATAGTAAGTGATGGCTGGGTCATTGTCTTGTTTCATGTCACATCGGCCAATTTCAGGGGTAAGAAAAACACCTGGGGCCAGAAAAATTGTGGACTGAATATAATAGGTTTCCGCATCATCCTTGGAAGCACCAGGAATGTCAAGCTTGGTACTGACATAACCATATCCAGCTTCCAGGTAGAGCCCTTTTCGAATCGCATAGCCAGCAACAATCAATCCTGCCTTTGCATCTCTATCATTCACGTTCACGCCATCCCATTGGGCAAAGCCGAAGCCGTCCCCATCGAGAGTAGATGCAGCAGCATTGGAGGCATCTGAAAAGATTTTACCATTGACCAGAATATCTGCCATGTTGCCGACATTCTGACCACCCCAAACATTTCCTTTAAGATAGAGCGCGCCGATATCCAGACGTCCACCAATACCTACAATCCAGGAATTCACGCTAGAAGATTGTCCGCCTGAAACAACGTCAAAGGTCTGATAACCGGCTGCTGTTGCGACATGACCCTTATCAAAATCATATTTGTATTTGGCCTGGATGGAAGGAATTTTTACTTCTCTATCGGGTTGTACATTCATCACGGTGGAAGCAGCAGTGAGTGCAGGAGTCAAGGCAATCAAGGTCTTGGGCTGAACAGCCGCAATCTGAAAATTACCGAATTTCAAGCGGATCATTGCCTTCCGGCTGCCATATAGCATGCCGAAGGTACTCATGTTGTGATCGCCCTTGTTGAACCCGTCTATACTGTAGGTCTGGTTAGAATAGGGAAACAGCAGGGGGGTATAATTCTGACCAATTCCCAGGGAGCCTGCGCCAAAATTCCATTCACCCCAGAGGATACGAAGGTTGACACCCCCAAGTGTACCGTATTCAAAATGCCCGGTGAGTTCATCATTAACTTTTACTTTCGCACCGATACGGGCGTTGCCATAGATTTTTTGCTCATAATTGGCTGTGTCCGCACCAACCGCCAGGCCCAAAGCGGCACCACCTGAAGTAAAGGGACTCTTATCAAACTGAGTGTAAGTGGTATTCACACGGGCTGACCCGTAAAAATTCCAGTCTGCGGCATAGGCCGAACCTGTCATAAATACAAGTACGACAGCAATCATCATTAGCTTTTTCATCTTTTCTCCTTAAGTTAAAATTTGGCAAACGGCTCACCACCTGAATCAAAAAACAGAATGCTCCTTTTAAACACCTGTTTTTTAACAAGAGAGACCAAGCGTTCCTTTTATAAACGCTGTTTACAATCACACTTAATAAATTGTAATAGCCCTTGTCAACATCTTTCGCAACAATTTTTTACAAATTCGCAACAATTTGTAATGGGTCGTGAAACTTTCCGGCAACACAGATTAAAAACCGTAAGGATTGCAATTTTCAAGGAGGGGGTATTATGAATGAAAGCCCGGGGAAATAAAACAGACTTTCGTGTCTGGCAAGAAATGCAACGAGTAACTGATCTTTAGTTTTAAACAAAAAAAAATGGGCTGATGATTATGAAATCATCAGCCCATTTTAAGCAATTCAGGTGGTACGTGATAGAGATATACTTCTAAACTAAATTAGAAGTTGATCTGCCATTTAATACCAAAGTAATCAGTCTCTGTATCTCCGCCTTCGTCACCATCAATACGACCCATCTCAGGAACAAAGAACACACCAGGTGCCAGAGTTACAGTAGAATTCAGGTAATAAGATTGAGCTTTGTCTTTGTTGGAACCATCAACATCATACTCGGTAGCAACATAACCATAACCTACTTCAAAGTTAAACATATCATTTAGTGTAAACCCAGCAGCGATCATTGCACCAAAGACATCATTATCTACAACGTCAGTTGCGGTAAGGGCAGCATAACCACCTTTCCAAGCATTAGTTCCATCAGTATCAATAGCAATCATGTTACCGGCATTCTGGCCAAGGAAAAAGTTAGTACCTACGTAAAAAGCACCAAATGTTGCACTTCCACCAAGAGCGAATACATAAGAATCAATATCATTTTCAACTCCACCAACTGTAGCAGAATAAGTCTGATATCCGAAACCAGCTTTCACACCGAAATTATCCATTTTCATTGTATAGGCAAGTTCGATAGCGGGCATTTTAACTTCTGTAGAGGTAGCTACAAGACCGTCATTAACTTGATTTGCTCCAAGGAAAGCGACTTTAAAACCACCAAAAGTCAACTGTAGCATAGCTTCACGACCGGAGTAAAGACCACCCTGGGCAAGAAGATCATTGTCACCACCATAAACTTGGTCAGAGTAGAACCAGTTCAGGGGAGTATAAGTCTGACCAACCAACAATTTACCTGCTCCGAAATTCCATTCACCGTAAAGTTTACGAACATTGACGCCTGTACCATATTCAAAACCAGCTGTCAGTTCGTCACTGACTTTTACTGTGGCACCAAAACGGGAGTTACCCTGAACAGCTTCTGAATACTGGTAATTACTGTCTGCACCGCTATCAATAACTTCAGACTGTGAGTAGAATGTTGCAACACGCGCTGATCCGTAAAAGTTCCAATCTGCAGCATATGCAGAACTTGTAAGCATTGCCAGAGCGGCAACCATAACCATTAATCTTTTCATCTTTTTCTCCTTTGAAATTTTGAACATTATGTTCACCACCTGAAAAACCGAACCAAGTGCTCCTTTTAAACACCTGGCCCAGAATATTAATTCTCTTAGATCAGTTTTACATAGGCTTGTCAATGCTTTTTTCTTGCATAAGCACAATTATTCTAATTTATAAGAAATTATATTTGAACCACTTGCCTTTGAAAGGATGGAGTACTGGCTCTGGGTCACCACAGATACAACCAACTCATCCACCCCGTCTCCATCCATATCGGTAATGGCAAAATCAGAAATCCAGCCCTGGACGGCTGTGGTCTGAAACACCTGAGCCATGGAAATACCGTTCCAGGAAAGTACCTGGATCTGCCCGTCCGTAAAGCGTCGATACTGTCCAAGTGCCCCGCCACCAAGTTCATTGTTCTTCACGACAAACACTTCCTGTTTACCATCGGAACCGATATCATAGAATTTAATCCGCGGATTAAGATAGAGTCGTTCCTGAAAAGAGGCATCTGTATCATTCCTGGGCATAAGCCAGAAATGTCCAGTCAATCCATATTTTTCAGTGCTTTTCCAATCTGTACTGCCACTGTCATTGGCCACTACCAAACGACTATGTTCATTGATCATCACATATTCATCGGCGTCTGGGGATGTTACCGGGCCCCGGGCAAAGGAGAGGACAGAGGTGTTTCTGGGCATCCGGATCCTTTTTTCCTTCTTATAGGTATTCCCTGCGGCCATCATGGTATTAATCCGGCCGTTAAAAGGACTTCTCCCTTGATCCTGTCCCAGGAGAACCATTGGATTATCCGGGGTTTTTATGACCCGATAGTAGATAGACTCACCCTCATCCAGTGTCACATACCGGGTCCCGTTATACTCCACCACAAATGACTGAAGCCCATCCCTGT
>CAXHYW010000469.1:0-4002 GCA_964021475.1 uncultured Desulfobacteraceae bacterium
CACATATACCCGGGCCCGGCATGATTTGTCAAATCATTACCAGGCCCTAAAACATTTGGTCGATAAGGGGGATATGCCGTTAGTCAAGCCCCATCAAGGTTTCAACCCGGGCAATTTCCGTTAAAAGGACTTCTTTTTTCTCCGGGGAAAGATCCGCCACAGCAAGCTGCCGTTGGAGACCTAAAAGGATCATTTCTTCACGGTATTCGTTACAGGTATATTGAGCACCTGTTTTTGATTCTTCCATTCTCATTCCTGTTCAGTGTGAATCCCGGTCCTTTTTCGCCCAGGGATCATAGAGTTCATATTTCGCCAGCTTTCCGTCCAGCCCTCCGATTTTCAAAGGCCGTTTCCAGGAAGGCGACAAGGGCATCTTTTTAATGTACTTGGGATCTCCAAAATAGACGTAGGCCGTACAATTTTTACACTTTTCCTTGAGAAACTTCCCAAAATCCTTAAAAAATTGATTCATGTCCTGGTCTTTTCCCATGCGAATCCCATAGGGGGGGTTGGTAATGATCACCGAATTTTCAATACAGGGAATATCCTCGTAATCCATAAGATCAATCTGAATATTTCCCCCGAAATGCATGCCCATGAGATTGGTTTTCACGGCATTTACTGAAACTTCTGATATATCACTTCCGGCGATCAAGTTCTCGGGCAGGGGTTTAATGTTTTCATTGGCAGTAGTTTTGATCCGTTCCCACAAGGCTGGATCAAAATCCGGCAACCGCTCAAACCCGAAATCTGTCCTGAAAATCTGGGCCGGTATCCGGCAATAGTGCATCAATGCCTCACACAACAAGGTACCGGATCCACACATGGGGTCCACCAATGGGGTTGATCCGTCCCACTCGCTCAAGGCCACAATGGCCGCGGCAATGGTCTCCTGCATGGGGGCGGATACAGACTCCTCCCGATATCCCCTCTTGTGTAGGGGGCCTCCGGAAGCATCCACTGAAATAGTGGCGACATTCTGATGGATATGCACATTAATGGTGATCCAGGGATCTTTGGAATCCACACTGGGCCGCTTGTTACTCCGGTCCCTGAAATAATCGGCAATGGCATCCTTGACCCTCAGGCCTGCAAAATTGGAATGGGTGATATCAGACTCGGACACATTGGCCATAATGGAAAAGGTTTGATCAATGGTTAAAAATTCCTCCCACCGGATTTTCTTGGCGGCTTTGTAAAGATCATCCTTTTCAATGCACTCAAAGGTGACCAGGGGGGCCAGCACCCGGGAAAGTAACCGGGCATTATAATTGATTTTATAAAAATCCTCTTTTGATGCCTTAAACCAAATCCCCCGGAACACGGATCTTAGTCCATGCCCACCCAGGTTTTTGATTTCATTGATGGCAAGCTCTTTTACACTTTCCGACACCTGGGCAAAATACTGGGAATTTTTTTCATATACATATTCAAGCTTGGCAAGTTTCCGTGTCCTGCCCCGCCCCTTTTGGAGAATACTTTTTTTATCTGTGTTCAACTCTCACGTCCTTATAAAACAAAATTTATTGAATCTTTCTTTATACCAGGATTTTTATATTATTAAAATAGATAGCTCACAAGACCGGGAAATTATAAATAAATTTTAGGTCTTGTGAGCGGCTGGAATAGAATCAGCCCCGGTGGGTACCGATTTTCAACAAATTTGCAATATTGGCATTTGAATCCATCACAGGTTCGATCAATGAGGTCGGGCAGGTCATCAGGGTGGATATCCCGGGACCATGGCCTGCCAGGCGGCAATCGGAATGAACCAGAATGCCGATACTCACGGCTCCCTGGACAAAGGCCCTGCCATAAGAGTTGTCATGGTCCATCAATGCCACGAAATCTCCGAACCGCATTTGATATAGTTTATATTTTTTTACCGTGGCGGGATCCGAGGTCATGACATCATAGTCTCCGGCACCCACATGGGCCCGGCCCACCCCGGATCCCATGCAGGATGCCGGTACCATGGTGGTTACCGGCACCTTCAGAACCCCTGGCTTTCCCGGGAGGATGCCCATCTTTTGCAACAGAGTCGGATCCAGGTTGAACAATTTAATTCCGGGATAATCGACAAGCGCAAGCCCCTGGCCCTTGGCCCGGATCAAAATTTTGTCGTCATAGGTCATCCGTTCTTTAACCGAGGTTGCAAATTCCACGATGATATGCTCTGACCCGCCATGGTGGCCGATCACCACACCGGTTTCCCCCTTGGCCTCTCCGGAGACAATTCTGGCCTCATTTCCCACACAGGAAAGAATCTGAAGGGAATTATTGGGAAAATCGTTGGGCTTGTCTGCATTGGCTGTACAGGAAACACCCGGTTCGATGTGGTCCCCGGCAAGGCCAAAGGCCGATTCCCCCACTTGGACATTCAGGGTTATTCCGCCGATGCTGGGCAAAAGAAACGGCAGACCCTGGTGGTCCACTTTCCAGCCAGCCCCCACCCGGGGCTGACCCGGCTTGCATTCCAGGAACATTTCAACCACTTTATCCACATTGGTTTTCAGCATATCAACCTCCATTTTTCAGGTTTTTATTTTTCAAGTTTTAGTAAAAAGGGGATGGCCGTAAATCCCACCAGGGCACTGATGGTAAACATATTCTCAAGACCCGCCACGTCCCCTATGGCACCGACAATCACCACGGCAAAGGACCGTGCCGCAAACGAGACCATCATAAACAATCCGTTGGCAGCAGACGGGTTTTTTTTAGCCGTTTCCTGAACAAGGGCCAACATTACCGGCGTGGTGGAAAGAACGGTAAACCCTGCGATCATCAGCATGGCAATTTTAAGGGGGCCGGTGGTGAAAACAAACAATAATATGGCAACAGGTGCAGTAACAAGGGCCCAAAACAGAACCCGCTGCCTTCCTATCCAGTCGGAAAGGGTGCCGGCGGACAAAACCCCGACCACTCCCAGGGCCTCATAGATGCCAAGGGCGGCACCACCATACCAGAGGCTTCCGGTTTTTCTTTCCACAAACACCACCAAAAACACGCCCATGGAAGCATGCATAAAGGCCCTGGCTGTCAATATCCCCGTCAAGGGATTGAGTACATGGGCAATCTCCCGGTAGGAGTCCTTAAGAGATCCGTTCTTTCGAATGGCGGTTTTCTCTTCTTCTTTTTCCAGGGTAAAATATAAAATAACAGAAGTCACCAGGGCAAAGACCATGACCCAATGGAAATGAGAAAGCCCCAGCACGGACACGGTAGCCACGGCAAACATGGGCCCAATAGTCCTGGCCAGTTCCCCGCCGGTCATAAAAAAGCTCATGCCCCGACCCTTCTTGCTCCCTGAATATTTTGCAACCAATACTGGGGCCGGCACATGGTAGAGAGCAACGGAAATCCCGGCAAAAAAGACCAATACCAACAAAAGGCCATAGGAGGGGGTAATGCCGATGAGGCTCATGGGAATGGCGGTAAGACTGGGGGCCAAAATTACCAACCACCTGGCAAGCCCCTTGTTATCTGCAACCAGACCGATAAAAGGGTTCAATAATGCCGGTATCTGCATCACCGTGGACAAAAGCCCAGCCTGGCTCAGGGTTAATGAGAATTTTTCAATGAGCAATGGCAACAGGGGCGATAGAAAACTTGTATACACATCATGGATAAAATGGGAAAAAGATACAAGGGCAACTTTTGAGGTATAAAATTTATCTGTTTTCATTCACGTCTAATATCACAGATAAAATCCGATTGTAATAAGATATCTTTAAAAGGCCCCGCAATTCTTGCAGTTGCATGAATACGTTCAACTTATTTCATCTGCGGTCCAAATCGATCATTTTAAAATGGCATGAAGCGGTTTACCGGCGCCCGCTTCAATCAGGGATTGAATTTTTTGGGTTGTTTTGTATCGTTGCAAAATCTCTTCCCGGGCCCGGGGAAATCGCTTGATCTTGTCGGCAAAGCGCTGGGAATAATCGGGCGCCAGGAGATCCCCATTGCAGATCTTATCGGCAAAATAAACGATCTCTTTTTCTG
>CAXHYW010000470.1:0-3977 GCA_964021475.1 uncultured Desulfobacteraceae bacterium
AACGGATCGGGTCGGTGCCCCCATCGTTATTCTGATACATGGGTTGGATGAGCCGGGCCAAGTCTGGATGAACCTGGCCCCGGTGTTGTCCGAAAAAGGATTTAGGGTTCTGATCATGACCTATCCAAATGATCAGCCCATCACCGAATCCACAAAATTTGTTTTTGAGCAGATGGCAGCTTTCTTTAAGGGGAAAAAAAGGGAAGTTTCGATTGTTGCCCACTCCATGGGGGGATTGATATCCCGGGACCTGCTCACTGACCCGAAATTTTCTTATTTCCAAAAAGCGGCCCTGGGAAAAGTTCCCCGGGTTAAACAACTTATCATGGTGGGAACCCCTAACCATGGATCTCAATTGGCTCAATTTCGATTTTTTCTGGAAATTCGAGACCAGTTTCATCACTTGTCTGATAAGAATGCCCATTGGCTGAACGGGTTTTTGGACGGTGCCGGTGAAGCGGGTATTGATCTTTTGCCGGGTAGCCGGTTTTTGGCCCAATTGAACAGCCGGCCCCTTCCGGGTCATGTGGATTTTAGGGTGATAGCAGGAATGGTAAGCCCCTGGTCAGAGGAGGAATTTTTAGCCTTAACAAAGGATCTTGAAAATCGGTTGCCCCGGGAAACAAGAGCAGTTTTCAAAGATCTGGAAAAAATATTGCTTTCTCTTGCCCAGACCATTGGGGACGGTCTGGTCTCGGTGGATTCTGCTAAACTTAACAACGTTCCCTTAAAGTTGGTGAAAGGAACCCACCTGACCATGATTCGAAATCTGTCTGCTTCCAGCCAAAGGGTGCCACCGGCTGTTCCAGTTATTGTTAAAATGTTAATGCCATAAATCCAGGAGCTGTGGATAATGAACTTGCCAGAAACGATAAATTTTGGTAAGAGTACGTGTTTATATACTGATTTTTTAAATTACATTTGGCTGGCTCTTTAAAAACCTTTTAGATAGCTGGCCATAATAGTATTAATAAACACACTTTTCCTTTCTGGAGGCTTTTTATGTCCAATATACTATCCGACGAAGGGCTATCATTTGATGATGTCCTATTAGTTCCCGACTATTCAGCGATTCTGCCCGATGAGGTCACCACCCGGGCACGACTCACCAAAGAACTTGAACTTAATGTTCCCATCGTCAGTGCTGCCATGGACACGGTAACTGAATCACATACCGCCATCAGCATGGCTCGTGCCGGGGGGCTGGGATTTATCCACCGGAACTTAAGCATTGAAGACCAGGCCATTGAGGTGGATCGGGTGAAAAAATCGGAAAGCGGAATGATTGTAGATCCGATTACAATCCGTCCGGATGCCAAAATTTCCGAAGTGTTGCAGATAATGGCCAAATATCGGATTTCAGGGGTTCCTGTAACAGAAGGGGACAAACTGGTGGGGATTGTTACCAACCGGGATTTGAGATTTGAAACCCAATTGGATAAACCCGCAAGTGCGGTCATGACCAGTAAAAATCTGGTCACGGTTCCTGAAAAATGTACCCTGGAAGAGTCGAAAATCATGCTCCACGAACACAGGATTGAAAAATTGCTGGTGGTGGACAAGCAAGGTCAGCTCAAGGGACTGATCACCATCAAGGATATTGAAAAAATTAAAAAATATCCCAATGCCTGTAAGGATTCTCTGGGAAGACTCAGAGCAGGGGCTGCCGTCGGTGTGGGCTCAGACATGATGGAAAGGGTTCAGGCCCTGATGCAGGCAAGTGTGGATGCGCTTGTCATTGATACCTCCCATGGCCATTCCAAAAATGTAATGGATGCCATTCAAAAAATAAAAGCCGCCTTTCCCGACTGCCAGCTGGTGGCAGGAAATGTGGCCACTGAAGGAGGAGCCAAGGCCCTCATTGATGCCGGAGCCGATGCTGTTAAAATCGGAATAGGGCCGGGATCCATTTGTACCACCCGTATTGTGGCAGGTGTCGGGGTTCCCCAGCTCACCGCCATCCAAAATTGTAAAGAAATCTCAAAGAAAACCGGTGTGCCCATTATTGCAGATGGGGGGATTAAATTTTCAGGAGATATTGCCAAGGCGCTGGGGGCAGGGGCTAACTCGGTCATGCTTGGCAGTCTTTTGGCCGGCACCCAGGAAAGTCCCGGAGAACTGGTGATTTACCAGGGGCGCTCCTACAAGGCATACCGTGGCATGGGATCTGTGGAAGCCATGAAGCAGGGCAGTTCCGATCGGTATTACCAGAAAGACACGGATGAGGATGAAGAATTGGTACCCGAAGGCATTGTGGGCAGGATTCCCTACAGAGGAACGATCCGGGAGAATATTGTCCAGATGGTCGGCGGCCTCAAGGCCGGTATGGGATATCTCGGGGCTGCAACCATTAAAGAACTTCACGAAAAAGCCAAATTTATCCGGATCAGTTCAGCAGGGCTCAAGGAGAGCCATGTTCATGATGTGGTGATCACCAAAGAAGCGCCCAACTACAGAGTCGGGGGGTAGTTAAATATCCATGGCCGACTTATCCCCCCCGTTTTACCATTTGCACCTTCATTCGGAGTTTTCCCTTCTGGATGGGGCCATACGACTGGATTCGTTATTTAAACGCTGCCAGGAGTATGGCATGGATGCCGTGTCCATAACCGATCATGGCACCATGTTCGGTGTGGCGGAATTCTATGAAAAGGCTAACAAGGCGGGTATTAAGCCGATCATTGGGTGCGAAGTCTATGTGGCGCCCAGAACCTTGAATGATAAAACCCAGGAGGACCACAAGGGATTAAACCATCTGGTGCTCCTGGCCAAGGACAAACAGGGGTATGCCAATTTGTGCAAATTGGTTTCCATCGCCCAGCTCAAGGGATTTTATTATAAACCTAGGATTGACAGAGAATTGCTTGCGGCCCATGCAGAAGGGTTGATCGGTCTGTCAGCGTGTCTGAAGGGGGACATTCCCCAGGCGATTTTGAAAAATGATATGGAGGCGGCAGATAAGGCGGCCCAATATTATTTGAACACCCTGGGGGAAGGCAATTTTTTTCTGGAAGTCCAGGAAAACGGGATGGCGATTCAAACCAAGGTTAACGCCGGAATTGTCGATTTAAGTCAGCGAATGTCCATCCCCATGGTGGCCACAAATGATTGTCATTATCTGTCCAAGGGTGATGCCAGGGCCCATGAAATTTTATTGTGCATCCAGACCGGAAACACCATAAATAGTGAGAAGCGGTTTAAGTTTGATTCCGACCAGTTGTATTTTAAATCAGCCCAGGAGATGACCGACTCCCTGGGAAGTTTTCCCGGCGCCATAGAAAATACCCGTGAAGTGATGGAAAAGTGCAACGTGGTGTTTGATAAAAAGAGCTATCATTTCCCCAGATATGCCCAGAGTGAAGAAGAGTCAGAGGATGATCTTTTCAAAGAAAAGGCCCAGGCCGGATTTGAAGACAGATTCGCTCTGATCAAGGCCAAGACTCCGGGTGTGGATGAGGCTTTGTATCGGGAGCGCCTTAAGTATGAGGTGGATATTATCCTGAACATGGGATTTCCCGGTTATTTTCTCATCGTGGCGGACTTTATCGAATATTCCAACAAAATCAACGTTCCGGTGGGGCCGGGAAGAGGCTCTGCCGCAGGTTCCATGGTGGCATACGCCATGGGGATTACCGCTTTAGATCCAATAGAACACGGATTGATATTTGAACGGTTTTTAAATCCCGCCCGGGCGTCCATGCCGGATATTGATGTGGATTTTTGTATTGAAGGCCGGGACAAGGTGTATCAGTATACCATTGAGCGATATGGCGGGCCTGAGTATGTCTGCCAGATCATCACCTTTGGTCGTCTCAAGGCCAAGGCGGTTATTCGGGATGTGGGAAGGGCTTTGGGGGTTCTGCTGTCCGAAGTGGATGAAATTTCCAAGATGATCCCGGACAATGTTAAAAATCTGGCCCATGCCCTTGAGGAAGTACCGGCCATCCGGACAAAATGTGAAGAGTCCGATGAAAAAA
>CAXHYW010000471.1:0-3969 GCA_964021475.1 uncultured Desulfobacteraceae bacterium
CGTTTTTCCACTGCTGCAGCAAGGGTGGCCGTGACAACCCCTGGTTGAACCACAGCATACATATCCTGTTCATTGATTTCAATTATTTTATTTAGGCGACCGGTGAGCAGAACAATCCCCGAAGCGTCTGGAATAGTCCCTCCGGACAGGTTGGTGCCCGATCCCCTGACGGTTATGGGAATACGATTTTCATGGCAAAGGGAGACTATTTTACCGATCTCTGGGGTAGTGCCCGGCATTACTACGGCAAAGGGCATTTGTGAATCAAGGACAGCTGCATCATAGGAATAGGTAAGCATGTCCTCTCGTTCCGTGAGCAGGTGTTCGGACCCGACAATCTTTTTTAATTCGCTGACAATAGACTTGCTGATCATATTTACCCCTTGTGTCTTTGGTATTACCAATTCTTAAATTGATCTTGCGCGCTTGCTTTTCATGCGGGCATGTCAAGTCCCCCCCCTTTGGGTGACTCGAATCATCAATGTTTGAACCAACTGAATTTACTTGATAAAAAACTATATAGCAGACTTTAAAATAAAAAACAAATAATTATATTTTTTTCTTGACAAAAGATATTCCAGGCCTTAATTAATGGTCATACCAAAGAAGAAACATGTTTTTTTTAATTTTATCAAGAATTGGTTTGCTGGAAAACCTTTGAGACAGATTCAAAGTAAAGGAGGGAGCAACAGATCCAAGGCATAACGATTGCTGGGTTGGTTTTCAACCCGAGTTTTTACCCATGATTTTTGTATCCATGATTTTACCTGTAGGCAATTTAAGGATGGAGGGAAAAAATGAAAAAAAGCTTAACCGTATTGATTACCTGCCTGATGGCATTCTTTTTTATCTGCGGCAATACCTATGCTGCAAAACGTGAAAAATTTGGTGAAGATCCCCGTCATAAAGTGGCAAAACGCGTCTCATTCAAAACATCCCAAGAAAAAATTCGCTGGAAAATGGTCATGCCCTGGTCCAAGGGGCTGTTGTTCTACGATATTGCCGTACATTTCGCCGACAGTGTCCGCCTGGCATCCGCCGGCAGACTGGATATCAAACCTTTTTCCGCAGGGGAACTGGTACCGGCCATGCAGAGCTTTGATGCAGTCAGCCAGGGAGCAGCCCAGGTAGGCCATGACTGGCCCGGATACTGGAAGGGTAAAAATGAAGCCTTTGTGGCCTTTGCTTCGGTTCCCTTTGGGCTGGACGCAGAAGGGTATAATATCTGGCTCTATGAAAGAGGCGGCCTTGAAATGATGCAGGAGCTGTATGGCAAATTTAACCTCTTTGTTCTCCCCGGCGGCCAGTGCGGCCAGGAAATGGGATTATTTTCCAATATAAGAGCCACCAAGATGGAAGATTTCAAAGGCATGAGACTTAGGACCCCGGGCTGGTTCATGGATATTATGAACAATCTGGGCGCTTCTGTTACACCGCTGCCCGGCGGCGAAGTCTATCTTGCCCTGGAACGCGGCGTCATTGATGCAGCGGAATTTTCTTCCCCTGCCATCAACTATCCCATGGGATTTGATGAAATCACCAAATATGTCATTCAGCCCGGCGTTCATCAGCCCGGTATTCAGACCGGTCTTTTCTTTAACATGGATGCCTATAATAAACTGCCGGATGATCTCAAATGGATCATTGACATCTGTGCCAAGGAAACCCAACTCTGGAGCTACAACTGGATCAATAACCTCAATGCAAAAGCCATCCGCCTGTTCAAGAAAAATGTTGAATTTGTTGAAATGGATGAAGCCACCCGCATCGAGTTCAGAAAAACCACCAAGATCTATATTGATTCTCTGAAAGCTAAATATCCGGATGTGAAAAAAGTCATGGATTCCCAGGAAGCATTTACAGAAGATTATGCCGACTGGAGAAAAGTCCGGGGCGGAGTCGCTCCCTGGCCCTATGAGACCTATATCAACGGTAAGACATTTGAATAAAAAAAAGAGTTGGGCCTTTGCCTGAATCTTTTGGTCCGGCTGCCGCCAACAATCCCAATATACTGGCAGCCGGACCCTTACCCTTGCACCAATCTTCCAATAAAGGAAATGACATGTTGGAATCAGTATCAAAAAAATTGGAACAGATCACCCGAAAAGAAGGGGAAATCAGCTCTTTTCTCATTTACCCCCTGCTGGGCATTGTGGTATTTGAAGTGTTCATGCGGTATGTGTTCAATTCCCCCACAAACTGGGGATTTGAGGCCACCACCTTTGTCTACGGCCTCCACTATATGTTCGGGCTGGCCTATACAGATGTTTACGACGGCCACGTCCGGGTCGATATCTTTACGGCATTGACCTCTCAAAAAATCCAGGCCATCATCAAAGTGTTGACCAACCTGGCTTTTTTCATGCCGGTAATGAGCTTCTTGACCCTCTGGTCTTTTAAGTTCGCCTATGTGTCCACCCGGGGCCTTGAGGTGAATTCCACCTCCTGGGCACCGCCCATCTGGCCCTTGAAAATCCTGATGGCCGTCTGTTTTCTCTTTTTGTTTCTCCAGGGCATTGCAAATTTAATTAAAGATATCAACTCACTTAAACAATAAGGAAGGTTTTTTCCATGAGTATCGAATTCCTGACAGTGGCCATGTTTGCCACCCTTATCCTGGCAATCACCCTGGGGCACCCCCTGGCATATACTCTGGCCGCGGTTGCAACGTTCTTTGGTTTGATTGACAATGGATTTTCCTTTCCCATGCTCTTTGAGTTGTTTGTCAACAACACCTGGGGATTGATGAACAATTATACCCTGGTGGCCATCCCGTTGTTTATCCTCATGGCCCAGATCCTGGATCGGTCCAAGGTCTCCGATGCCCTGTTTGAAGCCCTTTACGTTGTACTGGGCGGTATCAAGGGAGGCCTTGGCCTTGCCGTGGTCGTGGTCTGTACGGTTTTTGCCGCCACCACGGGCATCATCGGCGCATCGGTTGTTGCCATGGGCCTTCTGGCCACCCCCACCCTGATGAAAAAAGGGTACCAAAAAGAATTGAGCGCAGGGATTATCTGCGCTGCAGGAACCCTAGGGATCTTGATTCCCCCCTCCATCATGATGGTGGTTTACGGCGGCCTTACGGGAATGAAGGAAACCTCCGTAGGAAACCTGTTTGCCGGCTCCATCTTTCCGGGCCTGATGCTGGCCGGGCTTTATTTTGCCTATATCCTGATCCGGTGTAAAATTAATCCAGAACTGGGACCTCCTATTTCAAAAGAAGAGGCTTCCACCTATACGGCAGGCCAAAAATGGGCCATGACCTTAAAGTCTCTGGTGCCGCCCATGGTGCTGATTCTATCTGTCATGGGAACCATTCTGGCCGGTGTGGCAACCCCCACGGAAGCCGCTGGCTTGGGCGCTTTGGGCTCCATGATATTGGCACTTTTTAATAAGAAGCTCAATTTTACGGTGTTAAAAGAATCTGCCTATTCCACCTTGAAAACCACCTCCATGGTGATGATGCTCTTCATCGGCGGGAAATTATTTTCCACGGTCTTTTTAAGCATGGGCGGAGGCGACGTGGTGGCAGACCTTCTCATTGGCTCTGGGATGAACCGCTGGCTAGTCCTGTTGGTCATGATGGGCATCGTTTTTTTAATGGGAATGTTCATTGACTGGGCAGCTATTCTTTTGGTCACCGTGCCGATTTTTCTGCCCATTGCCATTAAACTGGGGTTTGATCCGCTCTGGTTCTCTCTGCTCATGTGCGTTAATCTCCAGACCTCCTTTTTGACCCCGCCTTTTGGTTATGCACTCTTCTATTTCAAAGGCGTGGCACCGCCAGACTATACCATGGGACATATTTACAGGGGGATTTTACCCTTTGTGTTTCTCCAGGTGATCAGCATGGTCATTCTCTGCCTGTTCCCCGCCATCGTGACCTGGCTGCCAAACCTGTTTTTCGGGTCTTAATGCCTCCACCATAAAGCACATGAAGGGCAGGAGAAAAATTAATAGTTTCTTCTT
>CAXHYW010000472.1:0-3953 GCA_964021475.1 uncultured Desulfobacteraceae bacterium
GAGATTCTCCGGAGTGACTGGAGTTCAGACGTGTGCTCTTCCGATCTATTGCCAGGTTCTAGCCATGAACAAAGAAAAAAGGTCCATTTCATGTGAAAGCGATATGATCAATATGGACCGTCAGAAACAGTCCATCCGCATGACCCTGGCCCCCTTGTTGGATATTGACGGCAACACCACAGGCTTCATTGAAACCATAGAAGATTTGCGGGCTGAAACTTTGGATCCCAAAAGAAGTGTGGCCTTTAGTTTTGCCAATATCATTGGACGAAGCACGAAGATGGAGAAAATATTCCAGACTCTGCCCATTTTTGCCCAAAGCGATACCTCCATTCTGATCACCGGTGAAACCGGAACCGGAAAGGACCTTGTTGCTGAAGCGGTTCATCAGACCTCGGAACGTGCTCCGGGTCCCTTTGTAAAACTCAATTGCGGCGCTCTTCCAGAAACCCTTCTGGAATCTGAAATATTCGGCCATAAGAAAGGTGCATTTACAGGAGCCGTGGAAAACAAACCCGGGAGGTTCAAACTGGCCCACAACGGCACCCTGTTTCTGACGGAAATAGGTGATCTTCCCCTTTCCCTCCAGGTAAAGCTGTTAACCTTTCTGGATGACAAGATTATTTTCCCTCTGGGCAGCACCAAAGGATTTAACGTCAATGTGAGAATCATTGCTGCGACCCACCGGAATCTTGAACAGATGGTAAAAGAAGGTCATTTCCGAAAAGACCTTCTTTTCAGGCTGAATGTGGCCAGAATTCATCTGCCGCCTTTAAGAGAAAGGGAGGGGGATATCCGACTCCTGTTGGACTTTTTTCTCAACAACTATACCCAGCAATTGGATAAAAAAATTAAAGGGTTTTCCCAAACCGCCCTGATGAAATTGTTAAGCTATGGATATGAAGGCAATATCAGGGAATTAAAAAACATTGTGGAATATGCGGTCAATGTGGCAACCGGTAACTTGATTGAACCTGACAACCTGCCCTCCTATCTGTTCGATCCTGAGACCCAATTCCATGGAACCAAACCCGCTCCTTTGAGCACTTTTAAACTCTCAGTTTTAAACCCCGCCGAGTCAGTCGACAATCACGTCGATAATACAACCCAAACTTGGTCCGCAATCCAACGGGAAATGATAATGGATGCCCTCAGACAGGTCGGCGGAAAAAAAAGCGATGCAGCAAAACTTCTCGGATGGGGCAGAAGCACCCTGTGGCGAAAAATCAAACAATACAATATTGACCCCTGATCTGCAAAAATCTATGTACATAATTGAACCATTATGATACCCATTGAAACGCAAAGAACGCACAAAAACAAGATCGCCCAACCCTTGTGTGGGGAGAACATTCTTTACAATGATACATAAAATAACTATCACGGTTCACCAGGATTATATTGCGCCACGCTTTGATTTGACCACTGAAGTTTTAATCATTCTGATCTCCAATCATGTTGTTGAAGAAAAAAAATCAATTGTCCTTACCAGGTCATCTGCTGACGAACTGTGTCATCTGCTGCTGACGGAAAATATCAACACATTAATCTGTGGCGGTATCGAAGAAGAATATTATCAATTTTTAAAATGGAAAAATATCAAAATATTCGACTCCGTCGTGGGAAACTGGAAGATGGTGTTTAAGAACTTTCAAAACAACACCCTGAACCCGGGGGATATCCTGTCAGACCGGATGATCGAGGGAAAACATGTTTAAAAACCTGAAAAGTCCTCTGTTTTTTTTGCAGAAAACACCCCGAACCCGCTATACCGTTCTGAACCGGAATATCACTATTATTATGCTGTTGATTACCATTATTCCGCTCACCTGCATGCTGGTCATTAATAACTTTCAATACAAAACCCACTTGAGAAATCAAATCATGGCCCCCCTTTACGCCATGTCTGAAAAAACCCGGCATTCATTTGAAATTTTTATGGATCAACGACTCGCAATCGTACGGTTTATTTCCGCTACATACAGCGTTGAAAATCTAGGGAGCAAGCAGGTAATTCAAAAAATATTGTCCTCATTAAAAAAAGAACGGTACGGATTTGTCGATATCGGGTTGATTAATGCCAAAGGAGATCTAGTCAGTTATGTCGGCCCCTATTCCCTGCTGGGTAAAAACTATTCAGAACAGATCTCTTTTCAAGAAACGCAAATCAAAGGACAATATATAAGCAATGTCTTTCTCGGGTACAGAAAATATCCCCATATTGTCATTGCGGTTCAGGTCATAAAAGACAATGGAGAGACCTGGGTATTACGGGCCACCATTGATACGGACTTTTTTGACAACCTTATTTCCAGCATGGGACTTGAACGGAGCAGTGACGCATTTCTCGTGAACAGTGCTGGCATACTTCAGACCAACTCGCTCTATTATGGCAACACCCTTGAGAAATGCCCGCTGCGACTGCCGAGCAACGGGTATAAATCCCGAGGAATTGAAACCAAGGATGGCAATAACCGGGATATTATCATTGTCAGTTCCGGATTTTCCATTGCAGATTATATTCTGGTGATCGTCCAGCCCCAATCGGTTGCCCTGAAATCCTGGTATGCCCTGAAAACGGAAATGATTATCATCTTTTTGATTAGTCTGACCATCATTATCTTTGCAATTATCCAGATGACGGCGGTACTGATAAAAAGGATTAAAACCTCTGACGAACACAGGGAAAACGTTTTAATCGAACTCCAGCACGCCCAGAAATTATCCTCCATTGGTAGACTGGCCGCAGGGGTGGCCCATGAAATCAACAACCCCCTTGCCATCATCAATGAAAAAGCAGGCCTGATGATGGATCTAATTGAACTTTCAACCCAGTTCAATCAAAAATCAAAATTTAGTGAACTCACCAAGTCCATCGTGACATCGGTTGACAGGTGCAGGAGAATCACCCATAGACTTCTTGGTTTTTCAAAACGGATTGATGTTAAAATAGAACCCATACAGATCAATACCATCATCCATGAAGTCATTGAATTTTTAGAAAAAGATATTCTCTACCGAAAACTTGAGGTGAATATAAACCTGTCCGATTCCCTGGTTCCAATTCTTTCGGATCATGGTCAGCTCCAACAGGTTTTTCTCAATCTTTTAACCAATGCCTTTGCCGTTGTTGAAGATGGACTGGGCCGGGTTGACATCGAGACAAAAAATATTCAAAATAAAGGCGTGAGTATTAAAATTACGGATAATGGGGGTGGCATTCCAAAGAAAATCATAAAAAATATCTTTGACCCGTTTTTCACCACCAAGAAAGATAAGGGAACCGGCCTGGGCCTTTCAATAAGCTATGGTATCATAACAAAACTGGGGGGAGAGATCTTTGTGGAAAGTGAGATAGGGAAAGGGTCTGTTTTCACAATCCTCCTCCCTGAAAAAACAAATGAGATGGAAGGAAAAAATGGAAAACCAGAAAATTAACATCCTGTTGATTGACGACGAAGAAGAATTTATTTCTACTCTTGCCGAACGTCTGGAGTTGAGGGGATACCAATGCCGGACAGCGGGTGACGGAGAATCAGGCATTCAAATGATTGAAAACGAAAGGTTTGATATCGCAATTCTTGACCTGATGATGCCCGGATTAAACGGGTTGGACACCCTCAGGCAAATCAAAACAACCAATAAAGAACTGCCGGTGATTCTGCTGACAGGGCATGGTTCCACCAAAGACGGCATGGAAGGCATGCGCCTAGGCGCCTTTGATTTTCTCATCAAACCCCTGGATATCTATGTTCTTATTGAAAAAATCAAATCAGCGCTTAACCCCCAATAGACACAGGTGCAATCGTGAAAAACAAAATCGTAAAAGACAGAGATGATGAAGCGGCTTTTTTCGGCAAGGTAACGGCGAGTACCACCCATGAACTCCAGAATGTGCTGGCCATCATTAAAGAAAATGCCGGTCTCATGGAAGATTTTATTCAGATGAGCCC
>CAXHYW010000473.1:0-3953 GCA_964021475.1 uncultured Desulfobacteraceae bacterium
AGATTCTCCGGAGTGACTGGAGTTCAGACGTGTGCTCTTCCGATCTGAAATGATTCTACGCGTTCTTCGCCTATAATTAGAACATTAACCCAAGGAAAAAGGAGTCGGACAATGAAAAAAAAGTTGAGCATAACTATGTTAAAAGCATTTTTGGCAAGCATTCTGCTGATTGCAGCAACAAGCATGAATCTGTATGCCGCGGAGTGGAAGTATGCCATGGGAGAGGGATTGAATGACCCACAGGGTATTTATGCAACCGCTTTTAAGAGCTTTATAGAGGAAAATTCCAGGCATAAAATTAAAATCTACCCCGTGGGAAGCCTCGGTGAAGAGACCGATATGATGGAACAGACCAAAGCAGGTATCCTGCAGTTTTTGGGACAGTCAACAGGCTACATGGGGGGAACAATTTCTGAAATGGATCTGTTCACTCTGCCCTATGTGATGCCGACAGATACCAAGCAGCTTGATTATTTTTTCAAAAATTCAAAAACGATTAACGAGATCCTTCCGCCGATCTTCAATAAACACGGACTTGAGCTACTCTCTATTTTCCCTGAAGGTGAGATGGCAGTGACCACCTTTGAGCCGTTTCACTCCCCGCAAGATTTGAAGGGAAAGAAAATGCGTGTTATGCCCGGCTCTCCGATTCTGGTTGAGACATATAAAGCTTTTGGTGCGTCACCGGTTCCCATGACCTGGGGTGATCTGATCGGTGCCCTTAAAACCAATATGGTGGATGGTCAAGAAAATCCCACCGTGTGGATTGAAGCATATGGCCTGGATGATTTGACAAAAGTATTGACCTACACCGGCCACGGACACTTCAATGCATCCGCATCTGCAAATAAAAAATTTTTCAACGAACTGGGCGACAGGGATAAAAAACTGATTCGCCAGGCTGCTGACCATGCACACCAGGTTATTTTAAAAGAGGCAGAAAGACTGGATGCTTATGGCATCGGCCGTATCGTCAGGACCAACCCGGAGTTTAAAATTGTGACCCTCACTGAAAGCGAACGTGCCCCCTTTAAAAAAGCGGCAATAGCTGTACAGGATTCATTTGCGTCCAAGAGCGATTCAAACAAAAAAATATTGGATCAAATGATGGCGGATCTCAAAGAAGCTGAGGCAAAAACAAAATAATCATAGATAAACCACAGAGGATCACAAAATAGATTGAGCCGTTATAGCCTGATCTATTTTGTGATCCAGGTTTGAGACCCAATTTACGATCCGGGAGAAAAAATGACTGAGGCAGCAGAAAATAAGAGAAATCCTTTACTAAACGCGCTCGATTTCATTGATATGCAAATCAGCAAGCTTGAGGGCGTCATGCTGGCTGTCGGAGTGATCGCAATGACGATCAATACCATTGCCGCAGTGGTCAGCCGGTTTGTGTTTAATAATGCCATTACCGTCACAGATGAACTGAACGTCATATTCATCATTTTGGTGACCTATGCCGGATTAAGCTATGCCGCCCGAAATGGCCGTCATATAAGGATGTCTGCCATTTATGATGCCCTGCCGAAAAAGATGCGCAAGGTTTTGATGATTGTGATGACCTCGGTGACGTCTGTGTTCATGTTTTTTCTTTCCTTTTATTCCTACCGCTATATTGCCGAGGTGTATGCGAGCGGCCGAATTCTACCGGCCTTGGGACTGCCTGTATTCTATATCTATTTATGGGTGCCTTTCGGCTTTATTATGACAGGACTGCAGTATGCGTTTACGGCGGTTAGAAATATGACACAAAGCGATGTCTATCTTTCTACCCATGTTAAAGACGGATATACCGACACAGAAAATGATAGTGAGGTTTAAGAGACCATGAAACGATACCAGACTAAAAAAATACTATTGTTACTTGCTATCAGCTGCTTTTGGGCCACATCTCTTTTCGCTTCAGATCCTGTCAGGGTCGTGATTGAAGAGACGGTCATTGATCAAAAAACGGACCCAGAAATACTCCTTTCTGTATACGGCTTTGCAGAAGGGGTGGAGCCATGGCAAATGCTCAGCATCACCCTAACCGATGAGAAGGGAGCCATTATTGGGCAGACGCCTAAGATTAATAAGCTCGGCAACTGGGGGGTTGAAGCACTCGACATCAGCGCCTTTGCAAACGGCAGCATCGCCATTACGGCAGTGGTAAAAGATGACAGGGGAAATATAGTGGCGCAAACCGATTCCAATATTGTCCTGGATACAAGTTTCAGTTTGATAGATTTTTTGAACAAGCATTTTGCGCTCTCCATCTTCTTGCTAATGATTGCTTTACTGCTGTTGGGATTTCCAATGAAAATCCCATTGATTGCCGGGGCAACATTAGGGATCTACCTGCTGTACGACGGAGACCTGTCCCGAACCCAGTTCATGATCCAGCAGATGATGGCAGGGATTCGTCCGGCAGCTCTCATTGCCGTGCCCATGTTTATCCTCTCGGCCGATGTCATGACCCGGGGCAAATCAGCTGAGAAACTGATTGATCTGGTGATGGCATTTGTCGGACATATCAAAGGAGGGCTTGCCGTGAGTACGGCCGGTGCATGTGCGGTGTTTGGCGCTGTTTCCGGTTCGACCCAGGCGACTGTTGTGGCCATAGGTGCACCTTTGCGTCCAAGACTTTTAAAAGGGGGCTATAAAGATTCGTTTATTCTGGCTCTCATTGTCAACTCCAGTGATATTGCATTTTTGATTCCCCCCAGTATCGGGATGATTATCTATGGAATTGTCGCTAAAACCTCCATTCCTGAACTTTTTATTGCAGGAATTGGCCCTGGACTGTTAATCCTGTTTTTGTTTTCAATCTACAGTGTGATCTATGCGATTATAAATGATATCCCCACTCAACCCAAGGCATCATGGAAAGAGCGGGGAATGGCAGTGTATCATTCGCTGTGGCCTCTGGGGTTTCCGGTCATTATAATTGGTGGTATCTTTGGTGGTATCTTCAGCCCCACAGAAGCCGCCGCGGTAAGCGTGGGATATGCAATCATACTGGAGGGCATTATTTTTAGAACAATGAAACTTTCCGACTTTTATGCAACCGCTTTATCAACCGGATTGGTGACAGCCGTTGTCTTTATACTGGTCGGCGCCGGGGCTGCCTTTGCCTGGGTGTTATCCTATGCACAGGTCCCCCAACAGATTTTAGGGATGATCGGTATTGCGCAGATGGACCAATATGGCGTTCTTTTTGTTATCTCGGTTGCCTTTTTCGTCGGATGTATGTTTGTTGATCCCATTGTGGTGATTTTGATTCTGGTTCCCATTTTTGCACCTGTGGTGAATAATGTGGGATTAGATCCTGTGCTGGTGGGTACGATCATTACGCTTCAGGTTGCTATTGGATCCGCGACGCCACCATTCGGTTGTGATATTTTCACGGCAATTGCTATATTTAAACGGCCGTATATTGAAGTTGTCAAAGGGACACCGCCATTTATATTTATTCTTTTAAGTGTGGCAGTCGCTTTGGCTTTCTTTCCTCAGATTGCTCTTTTTTTGAGAGATGTGGCCTTTAGATAATAAGAGAGAAAACATGATTTATCAACAAAAAAACAACCAGGTTTCCTACGGGGAAGCCATTGGCATCCTTTTGCTGGATTCTCCGGTTCCTTTTATTCCGGGGGATGTGGCCAATGCCACCTCCTATGCGTTCCCGGTCCGGTTTAAAAAAGTGGTGGGGTTTTCCGTTAAAAAGGCAATAGGAGGCGACAAAGGAATTTACCCGGCCCTGCTTTGCGCTGCAAGGGATTTAAAAGACAATGGTGTTCGGGCCATTACAGGGGATTGCGGGTTTATGGCACTGCACCAGAACCGCCTGAAAAAGGATTTGAATATGCCGGTATTTTTATCCAGCCTTTTACAAATCCCCTTTATCCGGCAGCTTATCCCGGAAAACCAGAAGATCGGAATTATCACAGCCAGTCAAAGGAATCTGACCG
>CAXHYW010000474.1:0-3950 GCA_964021475.1 uncultured Desulfobacteraceae bacterium
GCCTGGGCTGCCGCAGGGGCCTTGGTCCCAAGGTCTTCAACCAATTCGATCCCAACCATCAGGCCTTTGCCGCGAATCTCTCCTATTTGAACTGCCCTAGGATTAATAGCCTTCAATGCCTCTTGTAAAAATGCCCCTTTTTCAGCACTTTGCCCGGCAATGTTGTTTTGTTCCATAAAATTGATATTTGCAAGGGATGCCGCACATGAAACAGGATTGCCACCGAATGTTGACAGATGGTCTCCCGGCTGAAAGGCATCGGCAATTTCATCCCTGGCAACAAAACAGCTCAGGGGAAATCCATTTGCAATCCCCTTTGCCATCACCATGATATCCGGTTCAACATCGTAATGATCAATGGCAAACATTTTGCCGGTCCTGCCGAACCCTGACTGGACTTCATCTGCGATAAAAAGAATCCCATGGGTGTCTAAAACTTCTTTAATCCTTTTGAAGTAATTTTTAGGCGGCGCGATAATTCCGCCTTCTCCCATGACAGGTTCTGCTATAAATAAGCTGACATTGTCAGAGGTATGGCATCTGATTACCTCATCAAGATAATCGGCACAGGCCATGTCACATTTTTCTGAATCATAAATTTTAAAAGGACACCTATAGCAATTGGGTGCTGGGGCAAATGTGACGCCGGCCATATAGGGTCCGCCGCCTCTCTTTCTGCCGCAGTTTCCAGTAAGGCTCAATGTGGCATAGGTACGGCCATGAAATGAATTGGTAAGGGCCACCATTTCATTTTTTCCATTAAAGCGTTTTGCCAGTCTAAGCGCCCCTTCAATCCCTTCTGCACCGCCATTTCCGAAAAAACTTTTTTTAAGCCTTCCCGGAGTGATGGAAGCAATTTTTTCAGCCAGATCTGCAACGGGTTTTGCGTGGTAAACATAGGAACAACAATGGACCAGTTTATCGATCTGTTCTTTGGCTGCTGCGTTAATGGCTTCATTGCCATGGCCGGAGTTTACCACAGATATTCCTGCAAAGCAGTCAAGATATTGTGTGCCATCTTCATCAAAGTAGGTGGCTCCTTTAGCTTTTTCGATGACCACGGGTTCCACAGCCCCCACAAATGCGGTGTTTACAAATTCTTTGTATTTGTCTTTCGTGTTCATACTTCCAATCTCCGTTAATTTAGGTTTATGAATGTTTTGTATGGCTTGCCTAAAAAAACCTTCCCTAATTTGGATGGGCCGAAACACAGGTATAATAAGATTGTCCATCTTGAAATATCATCCTGATCTTTTAAAGATTCCACCATAAAATACCAAATAGAGGAAAACCTCAAGGGTGTCAAGAAAAAAATCGAAAAAAAGCAATTGAGTTTATATTATTTTATCAAAATAGTTGTTTGCGGTCGATAAAATACTGTAAATCGTTTTATGCTCCGAAAAAAAATTTGTATCTCTTGGTTGTTTGGGGTTGAATATTATTATAAAGTACACAATTTAATTATAACTTTTTTAAATTACCCCGGCGTATAAAGGAGCCATATTAAAGTGCGAGTAGATATAGATCAGACAGATTGCAAGATAATCGAACTGCTTCAGACAGATGGAAGAATGCCAAATACAATGATTGCCAAGCAACTCGGGGTCTCTGAAGCTACAGTCAGAAGCCGGCTAAACCGTCTAATCAAAGAGGAATACATTCAGATTGTAGCGGTGAGCAACCCCTTAAAACTTGGATTTGAAATTGTCGGCATCCTTAAAATAAATGTGGATGTTAAAAAAATTGAGCATGTCAGTGAAGAGTTAAGCAAAATAAAACAAATCTGGTACATTGTTCAGGCTACTGGTGGTTCTGATATTTATGCAGAATTTAACGCCAATTCCATTGAGGAACTGAATCATATTCTTTCCCAGAAAATACATAAAATAGACGGGATTTCGACAACGGAAACATCCTTGATCCTGAACTATGTAAAACGGCGGTATGATTGGAAGACATCCATCGATTAACCCACCGCCGATGAGATTGACACTCCGATTTATCTAATCGCTTATCTGGGTGAAGCCCCTGAAAATAAAGATAATAGCAGCTCTCTTAATGTTGAAAGCTGCTATTAAATGCAAATTTATTTATTGCTGGGGAAGGTAAAAACAGCACCTTCACGCACACCAGCGGAAGGCCAGCGCTG
This sequence comes from uncultured Desulfobacteraceae bacterium, assembly GCA_964021475.1. Classification (GTDB taxonomy): domain Bacteria; phylum Desulfobacterota; class Desulfobacteria; order Desulfobacterales; family Desulfobacteraceae; genus NBML01. Next base: position 2,150 of record CAXHYW010000474.1, read on the forward strand.
GGTAATGGTTTTACGGCGGGTAAAGAAATGTATTGAATCCTTACCATACATACCATGGGCACCAAAACTCGACCGTTTCCAGCCACCGAAGCTGTGATACGCCACCGGGACCGGAAGAGGAACATTAATGCCGACCATTCCAACCTTGATGTTGTTGCTAAAATAACGGGCAGCCTCTCCGTCTCGGGTGAAGATACAGGTACCGTTACCGTATTCGTGGTCATTAATCAGATCCATGGCTTCCTGCTGAGTTTTTACGCGAACAACCACCAGAACAGGTCCAAAGATTTCATCCTGATAAATTTTCATCTCAGGTGTGACGTTGTCAAACAGGCAGCCGCCAAGGAAATAACCATTTTCATACCCTTCAATGGAAAGACCACGGCCATCAACCACCAGTTTTGCACCCTCTTCTATGCCCAGGTCAACATACCCTTTAACCTTGGCAAAATGTTCTTTTGTAACCAGCGGTCCCATGTCATTACCCGCATCGGCCCCAGGCCCGATTTTCATCTTCTCCAGTTCTTCCTTAATCTTTTCCACAAAGGCATCACCCAGCTCCTCTCCGACCGTTACGGCAACCGGAACTGCCATGCAGCGTTCACCGCAGGAACCGAAGGCGGCCCCCATCATTGCAGAAACGGCATTGTCCAGATCCGCATCCGGCATGATGATAGCGTGGTTTTTAGCGCCGCCAAGGGCCTGAACTCTCTTGCCATTGGCACAGCCTGTAGTATAGATGTATTCAGCAATCGGGGTAGACCCCACAAAGCTCACTGACTGAATGCGTGGGTCGGTCAACAGAGTGTCAACGGCTTCCTTGTCTCCATTGACAATATTGATTACCCCATCGGGAAGTCCGGCCTCTTTGAAAAGTTCAATGGCTCTATAGATGGAACTTGGATCCTTCTCCGAGGGTTTGAGGACAAAGGTATTGCCGCAGGCGATTGAAGGAATTAGCATCCAAAACGGCACCATAACAGGAAAATTAAACGGTGAAATTCCGGCACAAACACCAAGGGGTTGCCGCTCAGACCAGCTGTCAATAGCTGTTCCCACATCCTTGGTATGCTCTCCCTTTAAAAGTTCTGGCACACCGCACATAAATTCCACGACCTCAACGGCCCGCAAAAACTCCCCATGGGAATCGTTCAGCACTTTGCCATGTTCCTGGGTCATCAGCAAGTCAATCTCTTCAGCATGTTCGTCCAGAAGTACCTTGTAACGAAACATAATTTGTGCCCGTTTTGCCGGCGCCATATCCCGCCATTTCGGAAAAGCGGCCTCGGCAGCGGAAATTGCTTCTTCTACAGTGGCCTTAGAGGCCAACGCGACCTGTTTTGTTATCTCACCTGTCGCTGGGTTATACACATCACCAACACGTGAGCCTGGATCAACAAACCTTTTACCATTGATGAAATGTTCAACTTTCTGTGTCATTTTTTTAATCTCCACTTTTTTTTGTCCCATAATTTGCATGGCGTAACGGAAAGGGTTTTTGTTTAAATTTATCCTTTGCCTTTTTCTTTCTCAATATTTTCTTTTATTAAATATAACATCAAGTAAAGGAAAACATCCAAGGTGTCAAGAAAAAAATCGAAAAAAAGCAATTGATCTCTTGATTGTTTGGCAAAATAGAAATTTTAAATAGCTAAATTGATGAGAATCGTTTTACGCCCTATAAAAACAATCTGCATTCATGGTTGTTTGGGATAATTAAGGAACTATACCTTCCAATTTCGAATGGATTTATAATCGCTCATTAATTGATCCATTTCCTCTTCTTTTAAGACACCACCAC
>CAXHYW010000475.1:0-3942 GCA_964021475.1 uncultured Desulfobacteraceae bacterium
GATCTACACATTGAGGCACACTCTTTCCCTACACGACGCTCTTCCGATCTGTGTTTTTTGGGGTAATGTTTTTGAAATAAAGATTTCTAAACTGAAGTCATAGAAGAGGAAAAAGATTCGTTTCTTTTCTCGAATGTGAGTGAGTTTAAAATGATATAGATTAGAAGAGCAGTTAAATTACTGGTTGAGTTTAAAGAAATGATGATAACAGCACTTTCCCCTGAGAGGGATAGATTATGGCCGTTATTGCTTAAAAGTAATTGTTTGTGAATATAGCTCCGCCCTTTCTGTTACATGGATCGCAGCCGGAGAAAATATGAAATAACTATATATAAGAAATTTCAATAAATCAATCGGGGAAACCCTGATTTTTTATAGCCCTTGTTGTTCATTTTGGTTCCCACATCACAAGCCTTGGGTACGTCTTCGGGCATCAATGGATATGGAATCCCTTGATATTTGGCCGATAATTTTATCCTTGAGTGACAACACCATAGACTATATTTTACATGTGATAGTCAATAATATTCCATGTTAAAAATAGTTAAAAATCCTGTAATGAGCTGTGTATAAGGCTTTCTTGCTCTGTGGAGAAAAAGTTATTTTCGAACATGAGAAAATAGGCAGTGTTTTTTTAGGGTAGAAACGAGAAAAAGTTGAAGGAGTTTATGCAGGAAGGGGGCACCTATCCAAAGACAAGAACCCCATTTTTTAAGTGGGTATATTCGATCTCAAGGACATTCTTCCGTTCAGATGCCCCAGGACAAGCCTGAAGTGTCAAAATTTCTTCCCAGGGGTAAGGAGTTCAGACGTTTATAAACAAGTTTATAAATATGATTATCTTTCCAGAACGATGCGGAAGCCCAGGCTGTTTCTTCGGGCAATGGGTTTATAATAACTTCGATAGGCGCTTCTTTGGTATTTACTGGTCTGATACCAGCCCCCGCCCCGGATGATTCTACGGTCGCCTTTCTTTTCCAGGGGATTAACAATATTATTCTTGTAGGTATCTGTAATTACCCCCACCTTGGCCTTCCAGATATTACGCCATCGGCAGGAATCCATTACCCATTCCTGAACATTGCCGTGCATGTCGTAAAGTCCCCATTTGTTGGGTTCAAGGAGTTTGACCGGGTGGGGCTTAAATTCACTTGCCGGGTTTTGACTACCTGAGTTGTAACAATACCAGGTAGTATCAATAAGCGCGGGTTCCGGTTCATTACAGGAGAAGGTAGTGATGGGACCCTTGGCAAATGCGGTGGTACTGCCAGCGCGACAGGCGTACTCCCATTCGGCTTCAGTGGGAAGTCGATATCGGCGGGTTCCCTCTAACTTGTTTAAAAATGAGATAAACTGCATGGCCTCCTCCCATGAAACCGAATCCACAGGATACGCGTTCCCCAATTTGAAGGATGAGGGGTTGGGGGAGACAAGCTTTTTCCATTGTCCCTGGGTGACTTCTGTTTCTCCCATGTAAAAACTTTTTGAGATGATCACCTTGTGCCGGGTTTCGTTCCACTGTCGACCTTTTTCCGATTTAGGACTGCCCATGGTAAAACTGCCAGCCGGTACCAGGACAAATTGCATGCCAAGTTTGTTTGTAAAGAGATCCTGGGCCAAGGCTGTTCCTGTTTGTGAAAGAAGTAGCAAAAGACCAATGAAAATAAGGCAAGCGTATCTAAAGACTGAAAGGGTTTTCATAAAATTTTCCTGACGTTAGGGGTCACTTAAGTTTTTATCCTAGGAATTCTAACACACTCTCAGGTCTGTGTTCAATACTGAAATTTATATAATATTTTTTGCTAATCAGTTGAAATATTGAGCCCAGATGATATGAAGGGGGAAGTGTTTAATCATTAAGACAGGAGTTTTTGGATGAAACCAAAGGATAAACCGGTGTCAAAGATATCCACCACCCAGACAAATACCAATCAGAAAAATTACAACAAGGATAGTGAATCTATGAATTCGAACAGTTCCCTGTTAAAAAAAAATGAATTTACGCTGATTATAGTCGGGGCATTGGTTGCCACGGTGATTGTTTTCTTTGTGTTTTTCAAGTCTTCCGGGCCGTCAAATTCTGGATCGTCAAATAAAGAGGGCGTTTTGGTGTCTTCAACGGGTGGGGCCAGTAGCAGTTTGGTGGAGTTGGAAAAACGGATGATGGCCATTGAAGCTGTACTGGAAAGAATTTCAACCCCGGGACCCGGGGGGGTAGCACCGGGTACTCCGGCCGAACTTCCCCACCTTCAACAAAAAGTTCAGCGCCTTGAAACCTCGGTTTCCGTGAAATTTGATTCCCTCATCGGAAGAATGGGGAAGTTGGAAAAGCAGGTTCGTGCATTAAAGTTAAAACCCAGAGTTCGGCCTGTAAAGGCCAAAGCGGTAACTAAAAAATCTCCCAAAAAAACTATTAAAAAATCGACGGTCACCACCGAGAAAAAATCCGCGATGTTTCATACCGTTAAAAAGGGGGAAACCCTGTGGAGTATTTCCCAAAAGTATAAAACCAGCGTGGCCACTCTTCGAAAGCTGAACAAAATGTCATCCACTGCCACGATTTATCCGGGAACCAATCTTTTGATCCGATAGGAATGACCAAACCGGTCTGATCCGATCAAATTGGTCAAATTGGCCAGGCAGGTTTTTCCAAACTAATTTGACCAAACTAATTGGTTCAGACTGATCTGGCCTTGCGGATGAAAGCTTTCACCTTTTCAATGTCTTTGAGTCCATGGGCTTTTTCAACGCCCGAAGAGACATCCATGGCATCAGGGTTGGCAAGACGAATGGCTTGTTCAACGTTTTCACAGGACAGGCCGCCTGCAAGCATCAGGGGCACTTGGGTGGTCAGCCTGGCCGATAGTCCATAATCCCAGCCTTCTGCATTGCCCCCGGGAAGAATTCCCTTACCATACTCCACCAGGCAAAAAGAAGCGGCAGGATACAGGGGGGCATCGGCCAGATCCGGTTTTTTGGCTGCAAACAGGGCCTTGATCACCACAAGATTCTCCCTGGCCAGTTTTTCCACAAGTGCCGACGATTCCTGGCCGTGGAGTTGAACCGCCGTAAGATGACAGTGTTCAACCCGTTCCATGATAAATTCAAAGGATTCATTAACAAAAACCCCACAGGTCAGGATAGAGTTAGGAAGAATATTAGTGATGGCCATGGCCTGGTCCATAGTGATATTTCTCGGGCTTTTTTCAAAAAAAACAAGGCCAATGACGTCGGCTCCTGCATGGACACAGTCAAGGGCATTGTCCGGCCGGGTCAGACCGCAGATTTTGATGATGGGTCGGTGGTCTGGAAGGGTAAACATTTTTTTCATTGGCAAAGCCCCTGGATAAAGGCCTTGGTATCTTCTGCCCGGACAATGCTTTCCCCCACCAGGAAATTAAAAATATTTTTATCCAGCCCTTTTTCAATGTCCGTTCGGCTTGAGATCCCCGAAGCTTCCACGGCAATAACATCCTTTGGGAAAATTTTTGCCACCCGTTTGGCAATGGTGGGATCGGTTTTAAGGGTTTGAAGGTTTCTATTGTTAATTCCCACCACCCGGCCCCCGGAGGTATAGGCCTGTTCAAATTCCCACTCGGAATTGATTTCCACCAAAGGTTCCATGCCAAGATCCCGGACAAGGCTTGTATAGTCTTTTTGCTGTTTGGCCGAGAGCAGGGTGGTGATCAGCAATATGGAAGCTGCCCCGGCTTTTTTTGCTTCAAATATCTGGTAGTCGTCGATGACGAAATCTTTCCTCAATACCGGCAGGTCCGTGGCTTTGCAGGCAAGTTCAAGGTCGCTTAGGCTGCCCTTGAAATAAACCGGTTCGGTGAGTACCGAAATGGCCCTGGCCCCGGCCGTAGTATATTTTTTAACATAGGATTCCACATCCAGGTCCAATCGGATCTCCCCCCGGGAGGGGGAGGCTTTTTTGATTTC
>CAXHYW010000476.1:0-3940 GCA_964021475.1 uncultured Desulfobacteraceae bacterium
TCAGGAATATATTGCAGATCATGGTTCATTTACACTAATTTCAGGTATCCTTAATATTAAACCGATTCCAATGGCAATAGCAGATGCAACAACAAGTGGTGCCATTGATACGTTTGTGAAATGTGTTGCTTTTGAGCTGCCAAGAGGCATTAGGATTAATGCAATTAACCCGACAGTACTGGAAGAAGCATGGGATGTTTATGGGGATATGATGCCTGGTTTCCAACCGGTTCCCGGCCATTTGGTCGGAAAAGCGTTTGAACGGTCGGTTGATGGGTTTCTAACAGGTAAAGTACTTTTTGTTGATGCTTAAAGTGATTAGTGTTTCTTCATTCTATTGAATCAATTATGGTAAAAAAAACACCACTCATATGAATTATGGCCGATACCACACATGGTATTGGCCTTTTTCAACTAAAAGTGACACTGACTTTTTCGAGCTCTCACCACTGTCCTGGGTTTGCCCCTCCAGTTATCTCTGGTTCATACTCTTGTTACAATTTGCAAAGCAAATTAAATTTTCAATTATACAACCCTCTTGCAAAAAGAATGGTTCTGCAAGAGCCACATACCACTGTAAGTTTTTAGCTGTTTCTTGACAAACGTCAAAAAAGATTTTACTTAAACGCAAGCAAAGGCAGGCAAACTATGATGCCTATTATATGCGGTACCGTGGAAGTGGCAAACATGCACAACCGCTTTAATAGCAAAGAGGGCAACCTTTCAAAAAGACTTTATTCGAAGAAATCCGGAGGTTAAACCTTTTCTGCCAGGGGAACACCAATTGGGAGTCATAAAAAATGAAGAGCCAGTTGCTCAAGTTACCTGCTCGCTATGCAGCCCACCTCAAAAGTTTATATGATCTATCCGATAGCTTTTTTACAGGACTTAACCGATTATCTTATTTGGAATGAAAAGATGAAAAAAGTTGGTATTCTCTATTTTCTGTTCATAATGATGCAAACACCTTGTTTTGCCAAAGATTATATTGTGGAATTTGTGAATGAAAACTATCAGGAAACCCAGGCTTCTTCTTATCCCCCCATCATTTACCATTCCATTCAGGTTCGCACTCAGGCAGGTCCCAAACTTTTGGTTTTAAAAGGTGACAATCGTAATTACCGAAAATTGCTCAGAGAGTATATTGCAGAAAACAAAGCCTTTATTGCCAAAGTGCCTGAAGATGAAAATGAATTGTTTATCGCATCTAAAGCGTTTGAAATTGATGTTTCCAATCTTCATCCCCTGAATTTATCAAAATACAACGCCGGTGAAGAGAAAACTAAAAATGGAATAAATCAGCTTGAATTAAAAAAATTGCAATCCAGGGGTGTAAATAAAAAGAATTCAGAACAACAGCCATTAAAAAAAGAGGATACCATTCAGGCTCAAAAATCGGATGAACTGAAGAAGGAAGAGAACGTCATAAAGAGCAAACAGCTCATGGAACAGGAAAAACAGATCCAGGCCTTGAAACAGCAGCAGGAAGAAGAGGAATTGAAGCTACAACAGGGGTTGGAAGAGCAGAGAAAAAATCAGCAGGCTTTGCTGACCCAACAAAGAGCTGAAGATGAAAAAAGGCGGCGGGATGAGTTTAATCAACGCTGGCAGGAGCTAAAGAAAAGATTGATTGAAAATGATACACTTCGAAAGCTCAGCCAGGAGGCCCGAAATCGAGAGATTAAAAGACGCTGGTTGGAACTCAAGGCCCGCTATCAGCTGTAACCACTATCGAATCAAGCACTGAAGGCCCAGAAAAAGGCGTCATTCTCTCATTATAGAGGCTTAACATGGAGTCCACAATACTGGGGAAGGATCAATACTGATCCTAGCAAAAAAAAGGACATTGAATTAAGTCACTACAACACAAAATTTGGCGTGTAAAAGATATTTCCTAATGATTATTTTATTCCCGAGTCTTTATAATTCAGTTTGTAAGCAAAGACCTTGATACCAAATTCTGCGACCATATTGTCGCCGGTCATTTTTGACAAGACACAAACAACTCAATAATATGACAAGTCAGAGCTGGTTACCCATTTTTCGAGCAGCAGCGGCGCGTTACAAAATATGGAAGGTTTCAATCGCCAATTGATTGCAAGTACTATCCCGCCCATCATCATCGAGACAGGGGTGTCAGAGGAGACCACAATGACAATGATATTGTCGTGCTCTGCCGTGAACCGCAGGGCTGAATTAAACCGGGCGCCACGGGCTCGATTCTCACCCGGGACATATTTACCATCCAGAAGGCAGGCAAATCTATGAAGTTTCAAGTCAGACCCTATATGCAGGGCGCCATCCACCTTGGAAAAAGATTTGGCCAGTTCCAGATCTTCATGATTTTCAAGGTCAAGACAGTGCTCTAAGGTTTGGCCCGAAATAAAGATCGGGGTCTCATTCAGATCAACGACAATGGTGCAGCCATGCCGTCTCCTGGCGGCATGGTGAACGATTCGAGTAATAATCTTAAATAATGAGGATGCATCAACAGGATCCATATCAGAATCCAGCAATACTTCTTCAAGAAGTACCAGCTTTGCTTTTCGGGTGGTTGACTTGAAACTGCCGTCTGAAAAAGAGCACACCTTATTTCCATTGAGTTCTAAAAAACCATGGTGTCCTTTAAAATCGGCGGTGATGGAAAAGTCAGGATTGTTCCCTTTGACAATTCCGATGATTGATTTCTCATCTGCAACCAGTTTCCGGTCTGATCGCTCAACGCACTGAAGCAGTTTTCGAATATGCTTCACATTCTCCAATGCCGGTTGTTCTGCCCTGGGAAACTTTGCAATAAATTTCATTTTGGCAAGGGAGCGCTTTTCCACAAAAATAAGTTTACCTTTTGGCCATGACCCTTCTTCAGGAGTTCTGGATATTTTAAGAACCGCCTCTAAAATCGGATAGACCCTGACCCGTGTGTCCCATCCAAGCAAGAGATTCATTTCATCCACCAGATAATCCCTCACCGCATGGGTGGCATATTCTTTTAAAAAGCTTCCTGAAATACCGGTATACAGGTCCGCTTCATTGGCAATATCATGGGAGAGCCTCCAGACAGCCTGTTCCAACCATCTTTCAGTCGGGCCGATGGTACACATGTCCGGATGGTTTTCAGTAAACCACATCTGGTAGATAACAGAACTTGACCGACCGCCATAGGAGACCAGCCCGGCCAATTCCAGGTTTTTTTCCGGGATCAGGTTGCTGAACTTCTTTTTATCATAACAAATGGCGGCTTTTTTTCGCCATTCCGTGTCAAGGTACAATTCTTTGAATTTTGGTTCATGACCTGCCAGAAGGTTTTGGGGATCAAAAATGTATATCGGATCGTTGGGTTTAATAGAATAAATCACTGCGGTCCGGCTTGGTCCTGAAAAATGGTTCAGACCTTCCCTAAGACCTTCCATGGTTTCTTTAATACATTGGTGAGAAAAAGTATATTCATCCATACAAGACCAATCCTTTATTGATAATTAGTAGCTTCTCACAACCAAATGAGGTTAATAATTCCTCTTAACTTAAGCTTTGCTTTGCAATGACTGATTCCAGTTCTGAAATAACAAGATCGAAAAACGAATGCGTAATAGTTTTATTCATCTCATTTACTCCGATACTCCAACTGAATGTCAATGCCCCATTATAACTGCTGCATCCGAAAAACAGCATGGGCAAAACACAACCCGGTACCAGCAGCCAAGCACTTGATGGTTCTCCATCGAAATCCACCCTCTCTTTCTGGATCACACCCATATTGGTCAACCAATCAAAGCAATTGGAGCTAGTGGACTTTATTTCCATTCCTTTACTCCCTGCAAGTTTCAGGATAGAAAAAGGAAGGCTCCAAAGCAGGGGGTAAATTGGAATAAAAGTGCTCAGCCCCAACCATGATGATTTCCTCTGGTTTATCTTTTTTGTCACTCGGATCAGGGTTGACTCA
>CAXHYW010000477.1:0-3934 GCA_964021475.1 uncultured Desulfobacteraceae bacterium
TAATTTTTTAGCAATGGCCTTTAATTCTTCGGGAATATTTGAAATGTCGTCAAAGGGCCGGACACCATTACGGTCGGATTGGACAATTTCATCCAGTTCCGGTAAAAATCCGATGATTTCATAATCCGGCATGCTTTCCCGGATAAGATCTTTATCTGCTTCAGATTTGACCCGGTTTCCCAGAATGACAATGTTTTTGATCCCGATATCCCGGCCCAGTTTTCTGATCTTATCCGCTGCCACCCGGCTTCTTTTTCCTGGGTTTACCACCACTACCAGGGCATCCACGGAACCGGAGGTGGCCCTTCCCAAGTGTTCGACACCTGCCTCCATATCCATGACAACCACTTCATTTCTGGCAAGGACCAAATGATTCATCAAGGCTTTTAAAATGGTGGCTTCCGGGCAGATACAGCCGGAACCACCATGGGTTACCGTCCCCATGACCAATAGTTTTACCCCATCTTTTTCAATGGAGAAACGGTCCGGGATGTCGTCCACCTTGGGATTTAGGGTGAAAAAACCTCCCATGGTGCCCGGGGTGGCGCCCGTTCGTTCGGCAATAAGATCGGATAGCTCTGCCACCGGGGTTATTGGTTGGGTTTCATCTATACCAAGCCCTGCTGCCAGATTGGCAACCGGATCCGCATCAATTGCAATGACGCTGGTTCCTTTATTTAAAGCGGCAATGGTCCGGGCAATCAGAGAGGTTACCGTTGTTTTCCCGACTCCGCCTTTACCGCCGAATGCAAGTTTTAAACTCAAGGGTCTTAACTCCTAAGATAGGGGGTTCACGTTGGGCAAATGAGGCCTTTAGTTTAAGGGTTTTAAAATACACCCTTTTTCATCCAAAAGATAAACTTTGTGACCGTTTTCAGCCGCTGCATGTAGTAGATCTTCTTCAATTATAGCCTGGCTGTCATATCTTTTTTCAAAGATATCCCTGGGCATCAGTGCAAAGCAGCTTTCTGCATCCTCTTTGGTCTTAAAGGCCGGAAGGAATTTTTCATCATCTTCTTTACTGAAACCGACAACCTGCTCTGTTGCGTCGCCTGGGTCCTGAATTATCACATAGTACCAGTTGTCAATTTGTGTGTTACTTTCCATGGCTGTTCATCCTGTAAAAAACAATTTCTTTTAATTATAAGACATGTTTTGATAAAAGAAAGTCGTTGAATCTAAAAAAAAGCAAAGCCCCTGACCGGCAAGCGGACAGGGGCTTTATAAACCAATTCTACAAAAGACTAAATTTCAAGCCATGAATCTGAGTAAAGTGTTTCACCCATGATGACTTTATAGGTTTTTGCATAATCTTGCATTTCTTTGTCAAGACCCGGGATATTTGGTTGATCACCGTCCATCATTCCATAAATCAGATCCACAATGTCCTGGCGCTGACCCTTGGCAATAGCGGTCAGTTTGGTATCAAGGGGATCGGAAATAACCGCTGCCATGCCGTATTTTTCAAGCATAACCATATAAGTGCGATTCAAAATACCCCGCAGATGTTCCGGAGGTCCATTGGAAATATTGGACAGACCGCAGGTGGATTTGACGCCCGGCGCCATATCTTCCAGCATCATCTGGAAGTTGAGAAGACTCATGCACTGTTGCTGCTGGATGTTAACAGGTGTTACAATTCCATCCACCCAGATTTTTTCGTTGGGAATTCCGGCTTCGTTGGCATAGTAAAGCAGCTCAACGGCAAGAGCCGCTCGTTCATTCTCGTCCCTGGGAAGTCCGTCGGGTCCCCACATAAGCGCCACAAAATCAGCCTCATACTTGGCAGCCATGGGTACCATTTTTTCGTATCTTTCGGGGCGCGCCATGATGGAGTTGACAATATGGGGCATGTCAGCAGGTTTACAAACCTTAAGCCCTGCCTCAATAGCGTCGATATTGGAGGAATCCAGTAGAAGGGGCATTCCCGGAACGGCTTCTTGAACCACGTTAACCACCCATGGCATCAGCTCGGTTCCAAATTTTTTAGCGGGTCCCAGGTTGATGTCAATATAATCCATACCCAGTTCTTTTTGTCTGAGAACTTCTTTCTGAATGGGTTCTGGATTTCGTTTGGCCGGATCTGCTTCTTTGAATTCTTTTCCAATTACCGTGGAAATTACATTCAAACTTTCACCAAAAAGAATCATACTATTTTCCTTTAAATTTTTACTATTGTGAATCTTTAAAGGGGGTGGAACACACCAGGTGCCCCGCCCCTTTTTTTGCTTATTTTGTTTTGAGGAAAGCCGGCAGATGCGCAGCTTCTCTCGGGCCAACCGTAATGGTCCAGCCGGGAAGTTCTTCTTCAATGTCGCCTGCAATGGCAGCCGCATATCCGGGGATAATGAGTTCGGTGTGTTTTACCTTGTCCATGATGCCGCTCTTTTTTATAAAGGTACCCACATCATCGCCACCAAATTTTCCCGCCGCCCAGGCAGTCAGGACGGAAAGACCTTCAGAATCCTTGATCAACAGCCATGCCGGAACTTTACTGGCCTCAATTTCACCGGAAACAATGAAATAGGTCAAGGCAAAGTTTGTGGTAACCAGAACAGGAGAATTTTCATCGGGATTGCCGATTTCAAAAATACCTTCGGTAACGGTCATGGGACGCTGGGGATCGGTGAAGATATTGAGTCTTTCAAGCAATAGCGGGAAGAGGGATTCAGTCGCGAAATCAGACAGAACCACAATACCGCCGTATTTGGCAACCAGCATGCCGGCGATCATGGTTTCCATGTCCAGATTGGACGCCATTTCACTTGGGAAAGTGATTGTGGGGAACCCAAGGGCTTTGTTGCCAGCCTTAAGAGCTGCCCGACGCAGGGCAACCTGATCTTCAAGGAGCTGTTTGATTTCCCTGCTACCCGTATCCAGAACAAGATCTTTAACACCCATTCCCATGAGTTTTTCTGTCAGGGGAATCAATGCTTCAACTGAATCGGCTTTTACGGCCAAGGGCAGATCAGCGTCCTTGGCAAGCGCGCCCATCTCGTCTACATTGGCGGCTGTTGCGGCATAGAGCAGAGGCCGTTTGAATCCGGCGGTTTCAATACCCGCTTTCATAACAGCTAAGTCTTCGGTCATGAGCACCAGGTTGAATTCGGATTCCTTGGCAATTTTACCTGCAACGGCTGCAAAGGCGGCAGCGCCGTTACCCGCATCTTTGACCATCAGAAGCTCAGGTCTCAGATTCAAGCCAACCCGTTCATACTGAAAGGCGTTGTAAACTTTCAAGGTATTGTCAAGAACTGCAAGATCAATATCAGAAGCAACCGTTGCTGCAAGAACCGTGGGGTTGAAAAATGTTTTTTCGTGTCTGTAAAGAACGGTTTCTCCACCCGTGGTGGTTTTTCGGACACCCTTACCCAACGCAACCGGGCGAATGGGAGGTGCAGATGCTTCGGCCAGTTTTTCCTTTGCCTCATCGGAAACATAGGGGCAGGCGTCTAATTCTGCTTTTCCCGATGCAAGGTTCATTGCAAAGGCTAGGCATGTGGGAACTCCACACTCCTTGCAATTTGTTTTGGGAAGGAGTTTGAATATCTGTATACCGGTTAATGCCATTTTTATCTCCTTAAGTTATTCAAAACTATATGGTAAGGTCCGGCAGTATTGATAAATACTGCCGGGCCTTTTTGGTTTAATGATTATCAGACAAGTGATTCCATGCTAAGTGCAGGATGACCTTTTTCCTTGAGGAAGGGTAGGATCTCCTCTTCGGTGATGCCAACGGTTTCATCGGCGATCATGTCATAGAGTCCAGGAACTCCCATGGCTTCTCCACGGGCAACAATCCTATCTTTCAGCTCTTCTTTGAGCATCTTGGGCATCCAGACCATTCTTAGAAGTCCACCGTCGCCTAGAATAAATTTTCCCTGGGTGATGTTGTGTTTGGAGTGACCCACAAATCCAGGAGAGCAAGCACCAC